>NZ_JADEWJ010000048.1:0-17776 GCF_015207725.1 Synechocystis sp. LEGE 06083 | reverse complement strand
AGGCTAGACCGGCCACCAACAGATAAGCGGAAAATTTAAGCCGTTCCGCCGCCGCTCCGGAAATAATAGTGGTGGCAGTGCCACAGAACATGGCTTGGAAAAGAAAAAAGACCGCTAAGGATGGCTTCTCGCCTACACTGACAAAGTTATAGCCCTCTCCCCACCAACCCCCCTGGGAGAGCCCAAACATGATGCTGAAGCCAAATGCCCAAAAAAGAGCAACGGAGATACCAAAGTCAGCAAAGTTTTTAATGGCGACGTTAATACTATTTTTGGAACGGGTTAGCCCCGACTCCAAACACATAAAACCAGCTTGCATAAAGAATACTAAGCCAGCACAGAGCAAGACCCAGAGTGTATCGATGGAGGTCATGGTGTCAGGGCCGCCTCTTGCCAACGGGCTTTGAGTTGTTTGCGCTTAAACTGATACTGTTCGGCAAAGCGGGGAATTTCGGAACGATGGCCGATGACAATTATGGTGTCGTTCTCGTTCAAAATTTGGGAAGGGTGGGGATGGAGAATAGTACTACCGTCAGCCCGTCGTAGGGCAATGACAATGAAAGCTCCCTTACTGCGGACTTCCATTTCCATAATGGTACGACCCATGGCGGGGGAATCCGGCGCCACAATTAATTCGTCCATTTGCACTTCTACGCTGGCCAACAGATCATTTAAAAAGCCCCGTTCATCGGGCCGATGGAGAAAATCCCGGCGATTTGACTGGGTAATTAAATCCGCCATCTGAATGGCCCCCACTGTGAGGGGTAAAATCACCTGGTCTGCCCCGGCGAGCCGTAATTTTCTCTCTGTTTCGGGAATTTCTCCCCGGGCCAAAATGGTCAAACGGGTGTTAAGTTCCCGGGCGGTCAGGGTAATAAAAACGTTGGTGGCATCTTCGGGCAATACGGTGGCTAGGGTTTGGGCTTTCATTACCCCCAGCATTTGCAGTTGTTCTTCCCTGGTGGCATCCCCACAGTGGGCCAGATAACCCAAGGATTCGGCGATCGCCACTTGGCTTGGTTGATTATCAATGATGCCAAAGGGCAAACCGGACTGCTTCAATTGCTTTGCCAATACCTGCCCCATGCGCCCAAAACCGCAAATAATCGTGTGGTCAGTCAAATTGGCAATTTGCCGTTGCCGTTGTTGATTCCCCAAAGCCCGATGGATTTCTCCCTCCGTCACCATTTGCACAAATGCTCCGACAATATAGACCGCAGAGGTGGTGCCCGCTAGGATAACCCCCATGGTGAATAACCTTTCCGCCGGCGTTGTGAGGGGACGTACTTCCCCATAGCCCACCCCAAAAACGGTAATTACCACCATGTACACCGCTTCCGTCGTTGTCCAACCAAAACAGATGTAGCCCAAAGTGGCCAAAACTAGGGTGACAGCGAAAAACAATACCCCCAGCTTGAGCCGTTGATTGGAATTCTGCATAGTTAAACGGAACAAACGGCGATCGGCAAAGCCTAGGGACAGAAAAACACCGTCCGTATAGGCAGTTTATCAACCCTGACCTGGAAAATTGTGGCGAGGGACACTAAATTCCCAATTCCCCTTTGTCACGAGAGTAGCTAGGATTATGGAGAATTTACTCAATTTCCCAAAAGTTAACTGTCAAGACGGTGTCAATGTCAGACTCCCATGGCCACAAGTCAGGAAAATTAAACTCGGCATAGTCATCACGAACCGTTTCTAAGGCAAATTCCCAAGCTAAATCAAAGGACTGCTCCCAAATTGATTTCAGACTGGGGGAGGCTTTAATCTCAAACCTAATCTGGCGGCGCTGTTCTCGGATGGTCCGCTCCCAACCATTATATTCTTGGGGCATACCCACATAAATTCGCTTGAGTTAGTGCTCCAGCAAAGTAGCCAAGCGCTGTCTCAGTTCTCGCTTTTGCGATCGCCCTAAATCTGCAATCTCCTCAATTAAATTTTCCACATCTAGATGTTCAAAATCCCTGGCTTTCAGTTGGGCGATTATTTCTTCAGTCCAAAGTAAATAATCAATTTCATAGAGGGTTGTTGGCTGTATAGCAGTTTGCGTCATGGCATTAACTCCAGATAAATTATGAAAAAACGCAAATCTCGGCAGCAATTTAGCCCTACTTTAAATTACTAACTTTATTCACATTAAACTCACTAACTTAGCCTGTATTCATTTAAAATGGCAGTCATGGGTTGTGGCAATTCCAACCAGTCTTTAACTGCTGAAAAACAAAAGGGTGAACCTAAGCAGATTCTGGTTTAGGTAAGGAAGAGGGGTGGAGCAACAATTCTGCTGTAGAGCGTTTTTCCACCATTTCCCTCGTGATCAAACAGTGGGTTAAATCTTCCCGGGAAGGCAACTCATACATCACGTCCAGCATCAATTCCTCCACAATGCCCCGTAACGCCCTCGCCCCGGTTTTGCGACGGTGGGCTTCTGTGGCGATCGCCCGCACCGCATCGGGTTGAAAATCCAACTCAACATGGTCCATGCCCAGCAAAGTTTGGTACTGCTTCACAATGGCATTGCGCGGCTGGGTCAAAATAGCAATCAGGGCATCCTCATCCAGGGGGTTCAGGCAGGCCATCACTGGAATCCGACCGATAAACTCAGGGATTAGACCAAATTTGACCAAATCATCTGGCTCTGCTTGACGGAGCACATCGGCAGTGCGCTTTTCCTTGCTGGGTCCCTCCCCTGGGCGCACAAAACCCATGGATTTTTTGCCAAATCGTTGTTCAATCACTTTCTCTAAACCTACAAAGGCCCCACCGCAGATAAAGAGAATATTACTAGTATCAATTTGAATACAATCCTGGTAAGGATGCTTTCTGCCTCCCTGGGGCGGCACATTGGCCACCGTTCCTTCCAACATTTTCAGCAAAGCCTGCTGTACCCCTTCCCCCGACACATCCCTAGTGATAGAGGGATTTTCACTTTTGCGGGCAATTTTATCAATTTCATCAATGTAAATAATACCCCGTTGGGCCTCCTCCACATCCAAATCCGCCACCTGGAGGAGTCTTAACAAAATATTTTCCACATCCTCCCCCACGTAGCCCGCTTCCGTCAGGGTAGTGGCATCGGCCACGGCAAAGGGTACTTCTAATATCTTCGCCAGGGTTTGGGCTAGCAGGGTTTTACCGGAGCCCGTGGGCCCCACCAGGAGGATATTCGATTTTTGTAATTCTACCGCCTCGCCGGGATCCGCTTCCTGATTGCGCTCCAGCAGGTTTAAGCGTTTGTAATGATTATAAACAGCGACGGAAAGTACCTTTTTGGCCTCATCTTGGCCAATCACATACTCATCCAAGTACTGTTTGATCGCCGTGGGCTTGGGTAATTCCTCCAGGGTGAGGCGACGGCGGGGCTGGCTAGATTTTTTCGGCTTTTGGCCTCCCCCTTCCCTTTCCCCAACTGTGGCAGGGGGAACATCCAACAACTCCTCATCTAAAATATCGTTACAGAGTTCCACACACTCGTCACAAATATATACACCAGGGCCAGCAATTAATTTGCGGACTTGCTCCTGGGATTTGCCACAAAAAGAACATTTCAGATGGGAGTCGTATTTGGGCATAAAACTAACCGAGGGAGGTGACGGGGGTAGTGGGATCGGGAAGATTGGGACGGTAAATTACCTGGTCGATGAGGCCATACTCCTTTGCTTCCTCCGCAGACATAAAGAAATCCCTTTCCGTATCTTCCTGGAGTTTCTCCATGGGTTGGCCGGTGTGTTCCACCAACATAGTGTTAAGACGATGTTTGATGTACAGAATTTCCCTGGCCTGAATTTCAATTTCCACTGCTTGACCCTGGGCTCCCCCTAGGGGTTGGTGGATCATGATACGGGAACTGGGCAAGGCCATGCGTTTTCCCTTACAGCCACCGGAAAGCAAAAAGGCTCCCATGCTGGCGGCTAGCCCAAAACAGATGGTGACCACATCGGGGCGGATCTGTTGCATGGTGTCGTAGATAGCCAATCCCGCATAGACCGAGCCTCCTGGGGAGTTGATGTAGAGTTGGATATCTTTTTCCGGATCCTCTGCGTCTAAGAATAATAGCTGGGCCACAATGGAGTCCGCCACTTGGTCGTCCACGGGGGTGCCCAAAAAGATAATTCTTTCCCTCAGCAGACGGGAGTAAATGTCGAAGGATCGCTCCCCCATGCCAGACTGTTCCACCACCATGGGAACAACGCTTTGGATGTTATTGCCCCCTAGGGTGCTGAGGGGGGAACGGTAGGGAGAATGGGAGTTGACCATGGGTTCGGTACGGAGAAGGTAGGGGAAATTAAGAAAAAAGCGGACGGCGATCAAACTAGCGTCCAAGGGTAGGGGAAAGAAATGATTTTTCCCTTGCTTTGCTTTAGGTTAACTCAACTTTGTTGCTGACATGGTCTCATCTTACCTAGATTTACCTGAGCCTTGGGGGGTAGCCGTCCTAGGGTCGGGAGGGCAGGAGGTTAGTCTGCCCTGTCAATTTGCCAACTCCAGGGATTTTTCTCTCTGGTTTACGGAAGCCCAGCACGGGACCCGGACCCAGACCGAAAGTGTGAGTTGGGGCAGTGGACCCTAAGCTTCGGAGGTGGCTTCCACGTCAACGGTGATTTCGTCTCCGTCGTCGTCCTCAGTTTCTTCCGTTTGGCTGAGGCTACCTTCGGGCAATAGTTCGATGGTGGCCCACTCCTTGAGCCGGTCTAGCACTTTATTTTCTATCAGGGAACTTTCCACAAAGCTTACCAGCCGGTCTTCGTCGATCTTTTCTCCCTTGAATTCCTGACGGAGTTCGTCGCAGCGTTCCTTAATTTCCGCTTCGGTGGGCTCAATTTTTTCATCCTTGGCGATCGCCCCCATCATCAGTTGGGTTTTCAGGTTGGCGATCGCCTCCGGACGGGAATTGTCCTTGAGGGTTTGGAGCATATCGTCCCCTTGGCGGAAGAGCTGGGAAACATCCAGACCCATGCGTTCTAATTCCATGGCAGTTTGGGCCACCAGGCGATCGCACTCCTGTTTGATCATGGTTTTCGGTAAATCCCCGGTGAACAGTTCCCCCAATTTTTGCTTAATGGCGGCTTTAATATTGTCATCGGTGCGCTGTTTGGCCTGGTCTTGGAATTGCTTCTCCAGATCTGCCCTCAGTTCATCCATGGTTTCAAACTCGCTGACATCTTCAGCAAAGTCATCGTCCAATTCGGGTAGTTCCCGGAATTTAATTTCCTTGAGCTTAATTTCAAACAGCACGTCTTCCCCGGCCACCGCTTCTAGGGGGTAGTCTTCAGGAAAAGTAACCGGAATGAGCTTGATTTCGTCGATCGCCATGCCGTCAATGCCATCCACAATGCCGGTAACAAAACGACCTTCCTCCAGGGCCACTTCAAAATCGGAACCCTTCACTTCGGCGATCGCCTCTCCGGCTTGGCCATCTTCCGCCACTTCAAAAGCGGCATAGTCCACAATGGCCACATCCCCCATGGCCGCAGGGCGATCTTCCACCGGCACTAGGGTAGCCCGTTTTTCCTGTTCTCCCTTGAGCCACTGGTCAACAGCATCGGCACTATACTCAATTTCTTCCGCCTGGGCGGTGATTTTTTTATAGCTTTCCGCCTCATACTCCGCTTCGGGGAACACATCCGCCGCCACTTTAATGGTGAGGGACGCATCGGGGTCGAAGGTCTGGATCAAGTTCTCCATGTCCGAGCGCAGGGAAAAATTGCCGATGATGGGCAATTCCTCTTGCTTGACAGCCGCCTTAATACTGTCGTCGATCAACTCTTCAATGGCCGTGGCCTTAATGTAGCTTTGTCCCAAACGCTGGATCACAATGGCCCTGGGCACCTTACCCCGACGGAACCCAGGAATATTAACGGTGCGGGTTAACTTTTTGACGACGTTCTCGTAAACCTTTTTCGACGCTGTGGCGGGAATCTCAATTTCTAGCCCAACTTGACTATCTGGCAATTTTTCCTGGGTAACTTTCATTGATGGGAAATCTCGATGGTGAAACAATGGGGGCAGTGGGCACTAAGTTCACCCCTGGAGGGCTGGGAAGGACTACAGAAATTGGTCTGTGGGCCCTTCTACCCGTGCTATGCTAGGTTCACTTAGACCGAGGGAAATGTTTCCCTTCTAGCCCCGCAACGCAATGACTCGGGGAAGACCTGTGGCGGTCAACCCAATTGATCATAATATAAGCCGGGTGCCATTTTTCCCTAGGGCAAGAATCTTTTCCCGCTGGGCCCATTGTTCCATGGGTAAGTCTTTCCGCCGTGGTGGCCACCCAGACCGGTTTGAACAAATTGGGCAAAATCAATAATTTTTCTAGCTGGACAATTCAATAATGGCCTTGCTGTTTACCGGGAAATGCCCTGCGCCACAACCTATTTTTTCTTTATCTTGCTGATTTTTTGCCCCAATGACTTTGACCAACTTGGCTGGATTGAGCGGTTTAATTGAGCTTAATGCCACTGTCTGAGCACCTTGTCCATCTTTTGATCCTGATTAGCTACTGGAGGAGTAAGCCTTGCCATCACCGATACGCGTTGCCATCCTGGGGGCCACTGGGGCCGTTGGCACAGAATTACTGGAGCTACTGGCCAGCCGGAATTTTCCCCTGGCGGATTTGAAACTGTTAGCATCGCCCCGTTCTGCGGGGAAAACCCTGGAGTTTCGGGGGGAAAAGTTACCGATCCAGGTGGTGGACGGGTCAGTCTTTAAAGACTGTGACCTGGTATTAGCCTCCGCAGGGGGTTCCACCTCCAAACGTTGGGCCGAGGAAATTACCAAGGCTGGAGCGGTGATGGTGGATAATTCCAGCGCTTTTCGCATGGTGCCGGAAGTGCCCCTCGTGGTGCCCGAAATCAATCCCGAGGCGGCCCAAAATCACCAAGGCATCATTGCCAACCCCAACTGCACGACAATTTTAATGGGGGTGGCCATCTATCCCTTGCACCAAATTCAACCCATTCAACGCATTGTGGTAGCCACCTATCAGTCCGCCAGTGGGGCTGGGGCCATGGCCATGGAGGAAGTCAAACACCAAAGTCGGGATATCCTGGCAGGAAAAACTCCCCAAGCCGAAATTTTGCCCTATCCCCTAGCGTTTAACCTCTTTCCCCACAATTCCCCCATCACAGACAATCATTACTGTGAAGAGGAAATGAAAATGGTGCAGGAAACGCGGAAAATTTTCGCCGCCGAGGAGATCAGAATTACGGCTACCTGTGTGCGGGTACCGGTGCTCCGGGCCCACTCGGAAGCGGTTAACTTGGAATTTGCCACGCCGTTCCCGGTGGATTTGGCCAAAACGGCGATCGCCAAGGCCCCAGGGGTAAAACTGGTGGAAGATTGGCAAAAAAATTATTTCCCTATGCCTATAGATGCTACCGGCCAGGATGATGTGTTGGTGGGGCGGATTCGCCAGGATATTTCCCACCCCAATGGTTTGGACCTGTGGTTGTGCGGTGACCAGATTCGTAAAGGGGCGGCCCTCAATGCGGTGCAAATTGCCGAACTGTTAGTGGAGCGGGGTTGGCTGTAGAATTTTTCCAAACCCACCGATGGTCACTTACCCGTTGCCCTTTTTCCGTTGAGATAGTCTATGGCTGATTTTGTGAACGCTTCCCCCTTTGGCTCTGTGTTAACTGCTATGGTCACCCCCTTTAATGCCGATGGCGGGGTGGATTATGGGGTAGCGGAAAAATTGGCTGACCATCTTATTACCCATGGCAGTGACGGCCTGGTGGTCTGTGGCACTACGGGGGAGTCCCCCACCCTTTCCTGGGAGGAAGAACATGAACTGTTTCGGGTGGTTAAACAAACCGTCGGCGATCGGGGCTCCGTCATTGCCGGCACCGGCTCCAACTGCACCAGGGAGGCCATGGAAGCAACCCAGATTGCGGCCAAGTTGGGGGTAGATGGTTCCCTCCAAGTGGTGCCCTACTATAACAAACCGCCCCAGGAAGGTTTATTGGCCCATTTCCAGGCGATCGCCCGCTGTGCCCCGGAGTTGCCCATGATGTTGTATAACATCCCCGGTAGAACGGGCCAAAATTTGGCTCCGGAAACGGTATATCGTCTGGCGGAAGTGGAAAACATTGTGGCCATCAAAGAAGCCACCGGCAGTTTGGAACAGGCTTCCCTGATCCGGGCCCATACCCCGGAGGATTTTGCTATCTATGCCGGGGATGATGTGCTCACTTTACCCCTTTTGGCAGTGGGAGGGGCCGGGGTGGTCAGCGTGGCCAGCCATCTCGTTGGCGATCGCCTCCAGACCATGGTGCAAAACTTTGCCCAGGGAGCAACGGCCCAAGCCCTCGAAATTCATCTGCAGTTAATCCCCCTATTTAAAATTCTCTTCTGCGCCACCAACCCCATCCCGGTCAAAACGGCCCTAGGACTCCAGGGTTGGCCCGTGGGAGCCTTCAGACCCCCCCTCTGTGCCCTGTCCTCTAGTCACACTGAACAACTACAAGCCGTACTAAGGGATTTAGCCTTACTTCCCTAGGGGAGAGAAGCCGGGGATAACTGTTGGGTCAACCGGAGGAAAATAGACTGGATGAAGGGGGAAACTTGACCTTGGTCATGGCAGTCAGAGGATGTCAATGACGGACCACAATAATTTTTGATCAATTACCATCACCCCCATTGCTAAAACCCAACCCAATGTTGATAATTTCTCTATTTTTTTCTCAGCATAGGTACTTATCTGGAGAGTATGTGCTAGAATGGCATGAACTTAAGAGCGAAGTAAGTTTTTCAATTCCGTCCAAACCTGAATAGATAATCCATCCTCTATGCAAGCTAGTTCATTACACCGATTAGCTACCGGCTTTAGCGTCTTCTTCCAATTTTCGACAGTTTCCGAGTCCAGGATGAGCTAAGTTTTTCCCAATCAGTATTCCTTGCAGCCCTCCAGCACTAGAGTTTGCTCTCTCCCCAATGGCTTCAGAGACCACAAATACATTCACTCCCTGGGACGTTGCCAAAATTCGATTCTGCCCATCCCTATTCCCCAAGAAATAAGGTGGAATACTAACCCAAAGATTGAATTGCATCGGTCATTTGCTGGTCACTTAGCCCCACTTTTGCTCTACTCAAGCCTCAGTTTTTTCTTTGATTTCTTCAAGTTGTGCCGCAACTGTTGATTTTCCCTAGCTAAATTACAACGTTTTTTTATTTACATTATGGCTAAAAATACCCAAACCCCTACCCTTAAAATTCTTCCCCTTGGTGGCCTGCACGAAATTGGCAAAAACACCTGCGTCTTTGAGTACGACGATGAAATTTTACTGCTCGATGCTGGGCTCGCTTTTCCCACCGATGACATGCATGGCGTCAATGTTGTACTGCCCGATATGACCTATTTGAGGGAAAATCGCGAGAAGATCAAGGGCATGGTGGTTACCCACGGCCACGAAGACCACATTGGTGGCATTGCCTATCACCTCAAGCAGTTTGACATTCCCATTATCTACGGCCCCAGGCTAGCCATGGCCCTACTACGGGACAAGCTGGAGGAAGCGGGCATGCTGGAGCGCACCAATTTGCAAACCGTCTCCCCCCGGGAAATGGTGCGTTTGGGTAAATCCTTTGTGGTGGAGTTTATCCGCAATACCCACTCCATTGCCGATAGTTACTGTTTGGCCATCCACACGCCCCTGGGGGTAGTGATGCACAGTGGAGATTTTAAAATTGACCATACCCCCATTGATGGCGAATTTTTTGACCTGCAAAAGGTAGCGGAATATGGCGAAAAAGGCGTGCTTTGTTTACTGAGCGACTCCACCAATGCGGAAGTGCCGGGTATCACCCCCTCCGAAGCCTCCGTTATTCCCAACCTAGACCGGGTTTTCTCCCAGGCGGAAGGTCGTTTGATGGTGACCACCTTTGCTTCTTCGGTGCACCGGGTCAATATTATTCTCAGCTTGGCCCAAAAACATCAGCGGAAAGTGGCTGTGGTGGGACGGTCGATGCTCAATGTCATTGCCCATGCCCGTAAGTTGGGTTACATCAAATGCCCAGACAATTTATTTGTGCCCTTGAAGGCGGCCCGCAATTTACCTGACCAACAACAGTTAATTTTAACCACCGGCTCCCAGGGGGAACCCCTTGCGGCCATGACCCGAATTTCCAAGGGAGAACATCCCCAAATTAAGATTCGCCAGGGGGACACGGTGGTCTTTTCGGCCAATCCCATCCCCGGTAATACCATTGCGGTGGTCAACACCATCGATCGCCTGATGATGCAGGGGGCCAATGTAATTTACGGTAAGCACCAGGGCATCCATGTTTCTGGCCATGCTTCCCAGGAAGAACACAAAATGTTGCTGGCCCTCACCCGACCCAAGTTCTTTGTGCCTGTGCACGGGGAACACCGTATGTTAGTCAAACATTCCCAAATGGCCCAAGCCCAGGGCATTCCCAGTGAAAACATTGTCATTGTCAATAATGGTGATGTAATTGAACTGACCGGCGATCGGATCCGGGTGGCGGGACAAGTGCCTTCCGGCATTGAATTGGTGGATCAGGCGGGGATTGTCCACGAAAGCACCATGGCGGAGCGGCAACAAATGGCCGAAGACGGTTTGGTGACAGTGGCGGCGGCCCTGAGCAAAACTGGTACATTGTTAGCCTATCCGGAAGTCCATTGCCGGGGCGTGGTGATGACCATTCAGCCTAATTTGCTGGAAGAACTGATTGTGCGTACCATCGAAAATTTCCTGACAGAGCGGTGGTCAGAGTTCACCCATGGTTCCAACGGCTCCACGGAGGTTAGTTGGAATGCTTTGCAAAAAGAATTGGAGTCCAGCCTGCAACGACTAATCAAACGGGAACTGCAAAGTAGTCCCATGGTCTTGTTGATGTTACAAACTGACACCCCCATCGAATTGGATCAGGTACCCCAAAGCGTCAGTGTTGCTTCTAGCACTCCAACACCCCGTAAAAAAGTGGTTCTTACTAAAACTCCAGAACCGAAAGTGAAAGTCAAACCGGAGAAAAAAGTGGTTACCACTGCCGAGCCTAGCGGCCAGCCGGTCAGCGCCACCAAGGTTTACCGTCGTAGTCGCAAGCGCTCCACTACTTCTGTTTCTTCCTAATATCTATTATTGTTTTGGCTGGGGTTCTATCCATTGGACCCTGGCCAATTTCTTTGTAAGTCCGGTAATTGTCGAGCAAAATTAATGTCCACTGTGATTCCCACTTCCCAAGAACCTGTCACCCTCCCCAATGAAATCCTGGAAATTTCCATTAGCATTGCTGTCAAGGAGTTAGACCCCAGCCTAGTCAATGAACAATTTTTGAAGTTCAGTGGCATTGTGCCCAACGAATGGGAGTTGAACCAACAGCCGGTGGTGAGTAAAGCTGGCTCCCAATTGGTGTTTAAGAATGGACTCAGCATTGTCGCCCAGCCCCGTTCCCTGACGTTTTTAGAAGGGATGAACGATAAAACGGCGGAAGTGATAACCGTGGGTAAAGTCGCCAGTGCCTTTGTCGAAAAATTACCCAATGCCCAATATAACGGTGTGGTGGTAACCCCCAAATGTTTAATTCCCCTGCCGGATCAAAACGACGGTGCCCGGAAGTTCATCACTGGTACTCTACTGGCATCCGGTTCCTGGCAAGATTTGGGCAAGGCCCCTGTGCAGGCGGCGGTGGAATTCACCTATCTTTTGGAAGGCTGTCAATTTAACCTTAAAGTTAATCAGGCGACCTTGCAGATTCCCGATCGCCAGGCGGTGAGTGCGTTGTTGTTTGCCGGTAATTTTAACTACAGCTTGAACAATCCCAATCCCCAAGAACGGGTCAACGTGGCCAGACAGTACATTGAGGCGTGGCAATCTGACTTGGATACATTTCGGGCTATTGTCCACGAAAAATTCTTGGCTGAGCAACAGCCCCAAACGGTTTTTGGTTAATTAATTCTCTTTGTCTTCCAGTTTCAGACCAGGAAGTTAACCAGTAAAAACTCATACTTTATCCATGGATACCAAGCCCCCTCGACAACGATTAATCGGTTTGACAGGGGGCATTGCCACGGGAAAAAGTACCGTCTCAGACTTTTTAAACCAAAAGTATGGCGTTTCCATCCTTGACGCCGACCTTTATGCCCGCCAAGCAGTGGCATCTGGTTCTGGGATTCTCTTGGCGATCGCCAGGCGTTACGGCCCGGAAATTGTCGATCAACGGGGACAATTAAATCGGCAAGCCCTGGGGGAAATTATTTTCAATAATACCCAGGAAAAACAATGGCTGGAATCCCAAATTCATCCCTTTGTTAAACAATGTTTTCAGTCCGCCCTAGCCCAATTAGAACAGGAGCAAACGGTGGTATTGAGTATCCCCCTATTGTTTGAAGTCCAGTTAACGCATTGGGTGACAGAAATTTGGGTAGTTACCTGTGGCCCGGCGCAGCAAATAGAAAGATTAATTCAGCGCAACGGTTTGACGGAGGCACAGGCTTTGGCCCGCATTGCTAGTCAGATGCCTTTAGCGCAAAAAATTGCCCAAGCGGATATGGTGCTGGATAACTCTGGACAAATTGCTGACTTAGAATCACAAATTGTAGAGGCCTGGAGATCGTTATTTTAAACGGGCATCCTCAACAGATTGATATTGCAAGAGTGCCCCAAAAATTGAGACTGGCCAGGCCTTCTTTCCGGTTAGCTCCCGCTAAATTACGCCAATATTATCAGCGGCCAAAGTCAAAATTAAGTCATTGTAATCCCGGTCTGACAAGCCAGAGTTAACGGCAATATCTTCAATGCCAATGGTGAGCCTGCCCCCCATACTGCCAAAAGTTTGAAACTGGGCTGCTCCTCCTGGATTGGCAGTGGAATAGGAACTAAAGGCAGCGTTAATGTTGTCCTGGGGTAATAAGAGAACACCATAGTTGGCAGTGGAGTCGAGTCCTAAGGCAAAGCCCTGGGTGCCCTGAAAAGCTGGCAATTGGGCCGCCGAGAACACTAAACCTTCATTTTGGGCCTGGGTAAAAGCGGCGGCTAAGTAACCACTCTGCCCCGGTAAAAGGCCATTGACTGCCCCAGTTAAATCGTCAGTACGATAGAAAGCCAGTCCGTTTTCATTGCCCGCCAGACGACGGACGGTGAGGGGCGCCGATTGCCCGGCAAAATTAGTATTAGTGCCCGTATTGGGTAAGCTAAAACTAGCAGTGATTCCCCCGGCAAAGGTGGCTGTGGCATTATTTCCTTCCACCATCAAACCGTTTAAAGCTAATTGATTACCGCCACTGTCCTGGGCAAAGGGAGTCCAGGTGCCAGTGCCAATGGATTGCACTGCCGTGGTACCAAAGGCCTGCCCTTCAGAAGTGAACCAATTACTGCTCGGATCATCGGAGTACACTTTGTCCACCGTCAAAACATTGGCGCTACTAGCTTGGGCATCACTAAGCACAGTGAGACTAACAGTGCCGTTGGTTAAGCCAAAGGTAAAAGTGCCCCCGGCGCTATCGGTACGGGCCACAGTTAAATCGGTAGTTTGGGTTAAGGAAAAACTATTGGCTCCCACTGCTTGACTGACTAAACCATTAATCCAGCCATTGGCAATTTGGTTTTCGCCTAAATTATTATCTACCCCTTGATTATTATTAAATGTGTTGTTTGTGGAAGGACTATTGAGAAAGCTGTAGCCATAGCCCTGGTTGGTTTGGGATTCATTCCCGGTTAAATTGTTACCCCCACTGCCGACAATGGCGAATCCGTCGCTGTCATTGCCTTGGGAAAAATTATTAATTAATTGGTTGCCAGTGCCCGTTGTGTTGACGGTAAAACCAAAGCCATTATTATTTATGGCGATTACCTGGGGATCATTATCGGGCAACTCTGGGCTGGGTGCACCTCCAATAATATTGTTGAAAGCTTGATCTGTAATTAACAAACCTCCTAAACCATTGCCAAGAGGTAAATCAGTATTAAATCCCCCTCCTATCTGTGAATTAATAACAGTATTATTATGAGCCCGATCAGCAATGACTAAGCCGTAACCCTTATTGGCGGAAAAAAGATTAATGGGGAGGGCAGAAGGGGTTTGGCTTTGAAAACCGCCAATGAAGTTGTTGTTAGCATTGCCACCGATCAAAACACCATGGCCACCGTTGGGTAATGGACTGTCGCCAAAAGTACTAGTGCCAGCAATATTCGGATCAATTGTTACTCCCGTAGCGTTCCCCGTGAGATGAATCCCATGGCGAACATTACCGGAAAACGCATTGGTTCGCAGGGTATTATTGCCCCCGGTGGAAGTAATTAAAATGCCGTCTTGACCGTTTGGAGCAATAGTACTAAAAGCAAATAGGCCACTGAAGGTATTGAAAGAGGTAAACCCGGTAACTTCGTCTTTTACTTCCACGCCGTTGAGGGTATTACCGGAAGTTACATTACCCAGGGGAATTATGCTCCCGAACCGAGTATCGCGGGAAGTTCCCTCCACCATCACACCGTTTAAACCATTGCTAACAATGGTGGCGTTATTAGCTCCAGCGCCAAAAAAGTTGGCATGGACGATAGTATTATCAGCATTGGTTAAACGCAGACCGTTACCGCCATTACCACTGACAACGTTGTAGAAAACAAAAGGATTTTGACTTACAGTTGTTCCTAACAAAAAGTTGTTGTCAGCTTCATTAATGGCGACGCCATCAGCTCCATTACCTAAGGCAGAATTACCATCAGCCACAGTGCCAATGAAGTTCCCCGCTAGGGTGTTAAATTCCGATTGTTGGTCAATTAAAACACCGTTGCCCGTATTGCCAGAAATTAAATTTCCCTGGGGAGGAACAACGAATTTAACTGGGCTCCCATCTCCAAAAGGCCCCGCATCCACGGGATTATTGCCCCCGGTTTCAAAACCACCAATGAAGTTATTGCTAGAGCCTTGGGTAACTAAAATGCCGTTGAGGCCATTGCCTAATTTGATTTGCCCCGTTACATCTGTCCCGATGTAGTTCATCGAGATAACGAATGCCATTGCCTTGGTTTCCGGAAATAACATTGGAAAGCTGAAACTGTCCGCTGACACTGCTGGTAGTACCAATCAAATGTTGGCTCGTTTGAGTACCGAGAAAAATGCCATTTCCCTGGTTTCCCCTGGCGGTCTGGCCATCTAAATCGACACCAATATAGTTACCCTGAATAGTGATGTTATCAACTTCAACGGTAACTCCATTAGTACTACTATCGATAATCCCTAGACCAAGGAGTTGGGACCCTGCAGCACTATTGCCATTGAAATTAGTAAATTTAAGACCAGGATTATTGTTAAAGTTAATCGCTACTAGGGGATTGCCGTCGAAACCTGGGGCGGTGGTGCCGTCTATGGTTAAAGTATCGATAATGTCCGGCAGGGCAGAAAGTAGATTAATCGAACCAGTGACAGCAAAGCTAATTACATCAGCGCCAGGGTTGAGGTTGGCATCTAAAATTGCTTGTCGTAGGGAACCAGCGCCAGAATCGTTAAGATTCGTAACGGTAAAGCTTGCCATAATTTTGATACCAAAACCTTTGTTTAACTGTACACGGTTTTCCTTCCAGGTCTAAACCCAATTAGGCGATCGCCGGGGCGAAAACTGGACTAAGATTAAGTGCCGCAGAAACAAATCGAGATCTATGCCGTCAGTGGGGGTAAATCGCCAGAATTTGAACATTTTAGCTGCTACCACATTTAGCGTTTTGCCCCTACAATAAGACTCCCCGCACACTAGATATGGAGTCTTGTTCCGGCAAGACCGATGGCAGAATGAATCACTTGCAAGAATGGCGGCAAAGTTGTGTAGATGACCAACTGACCCGTCTTAATGTTACTCCCCTGCTGGGGGATGCCCCCGCCCAACATTTGCTTTATGCCGATGCCATCCAGCGTCGTAATGATGGCCGGGTTAGTGATGGTCTGTTGAAACGTTATGCCCACATCGCCGCGGGGGGCTGGTGGTGTTCTGGCATTGATTTATTGTCCGGGGAGAAAGATCTATGGGGGTGTTTTAAACCTGATCGCCCGAGACAGGATGGGGAAAGCAGTAAAACTATTAAATATGAGCATCCCCCCAAAACCCCCACAGGAATTTTTGCCCTGCGGGTGCCCCTTCATCTTTGGGAAAGGATTGCCACTAAAGCAGGGGTAACCCTGACAACGGAGGATCAAGATCCAGACCAGCCGGATTTAGGCTTTTGGCAATGGTTAATGGGCCATCCAGAAATTCCCTTGGTGATTACGGAGGGGGCCAAAAAAGCCGGGGCTTTGCTCACGGCCGGCTACGGGGCGATCGCCTTACCGGGAGTCCACAACGGTTACCGCACCCCCCGGGATGAGCAAGGACAACGCATCGGCAAATGTCAATTAATTCCGGCCCTGGGCAAATTAGCCACTCCCGGCAGACAAATTTTGATTGCCTTTGACCAAGACAGTAAACCTAAAACCATCCAACAGGTGAATTTAGCCATTCAACGATTGGGCTATCTGTTCAGCCGTCAGGGCTGTGAAGTCAAGGTTCTGCAATGGGAGCACCACCTTGGTAAAGGGATCGATGATGTGATTGCTAACCAGGGCAGTGATTATCTGCAACAGTTGGCTAGTAAAGCTCTGCCCCTGGAAATTTGGAAAGCCCACCGGCTCAATCGCCTCACTCATAACCGGGGCGTGGAAGTGGAAGCTCGCTATTTACCGCCCCTGACCATTCCCGCTACGGAAAAATTAATTGCCCTGCGATCGCCAAAGGGCACAGGCAAAACCGAATTTCTGGTCCGCATTGTCCGCCAGGCCCAGGCTGAACACAGGCCAGTGCTGGTAATTGGCCACCGCATTCGTTTAGTACAAGAACTCTGTCACCGTTTTCAATTGCCCTACGTAGGGGATTTACCCTCTTCTCCCCTGGCTCGCCAAAGGGGTTTTGGTCTATGCATCGACTCCCTCCACGGCCACTCCCAAGCCCAGTTTGACCCGGAACAGTGGCAAGATTGCCTGATTATTATCGACGAAGTGGAGCAAGTGCTCTGGCACGGACTTAATTCCGACACCTGCCGTCGTCAGCGGGTGGCTATTTTGCGGAACCTCAAGCAACTACTGCAACATAGCCTAGAAGGAGAAGGACAAATTTATGTGGCCGATGCGGACTTAACCGATGTTTCCCTCGATTATTTGATCAGTTTGAGCGGTATTCCCCTCCAACCCTATGTGATCCGTAACCATTGGCAACCGGGGGCAGAAGAGGCTTGGCCCATTTATCACTTTGGCGAAAACGATCCCAAGCAACTGGTCAAACAACTGTTACACCATATTCGGGAAGGGGGTAAACCGTTCGTTTGTTTATCTGCCCAAAAGCTCACCAGCGCCTGGGGCACCCGCAACCTGGAAGCCTACCTGAAAAAACAGTTTCCCGATCGCCGTATTTTGCGCATTGACGCCGAATCCCTGTCCGATCCCCACCATCCAGCCCATGGCAGTTTAACTAACCTCAATCAGGTGTTGGCCGACTATGACATTGTGCTCAGCAGTCCGGCGGTGGAAACCGGGGTCAGCATTGACCTGCAGAACCATTTCACCTCTGTTTGGGGTATTGCCCAGGGCATCCAAACCGCCACTTCCGTTTGCCAATCCCTCGGCCGCATCCGCCAAAATATTCCCCGTTATCTCTGGGCTGCTAGCTATGGCTTTAACCAAGTGGGCAATGGAGCTACGGCCATTAGCAAATTCCTCACTGCCGGTCATCGCTTAACGGAGGTCAATATCCGTTTACTGCAACAGTCTGACTTGGATAATTTAGACGACTTAGACA
>NZ_JADEWJ010000394.1:0-2381 GCF_015207725.1 Synechocystis sp. LEGE 06083 | reverse complement strand
AGCCAGTACAATTAACTTAAAAGTTCGCTTCTGGGTTGATTCCCGTCAACAATCATTTTTGCAGGTAACCTCTACTGTTACCCAAGCTGTTAAGGAAAAATTGGCCTCTGCCCAGATTGAAATGCCTACGGAAATTTACACAATTATGTTGCGAGAACCGGCAGATTCATTATCTCCATTGGATTTGACTCCCACCGAGTAGTTTTGTGGCTGCCGAGAGTGTTGTATTGGTTAATTTGCTAGCTGCAAAGATGGCTTAGGGAGTGCTTACACAGTTAACTATACCCTCAAAATTTAGAGAAAAATTAGAGAGTTTTCCAGAATTGTAGTCGCTTTAGTGGATCAATTTAGGAGCAAACTGAAATTTTGCCAACTGGCTTTTAGAAAGCTGGCTATCCATGGTTACACCAACAGTTGTTGATATTGATTGAAATACTGACGGTAAACAGTGGCGGTAACTGCAATGGTACTAAGAGTATTGGTCAATAAAATCAAGAACATAATCAAAATTTGGTAGACCGAGGCATTGAGGGGATCGCCCCCGGCTAATACCTGTCCGGTTAACATTCCCGGCAAACTGACCAAGCCCACCACCATCATTTGGTTCACAGTGGGAATCAGACTGGCTCGGATGGCCGCCTTACGATAACTGGCGATCGCCTGGCCCGGAGTGGCTCCCAAGCAAAGGTGGGTTTCAATTTCCCGGGGATTTTGTTGGATAGCACTGGCTAACCTTTCACCGGCCAAGGAAGCGCTATTCATAGTTTGTCCCAAAATCATCCCAGTGAGGGGAATGAGATACTGGGGGGAATACCATTGGGGTGGCTGGATAATCACCACCAGGGCGTAACCCAAACTAATGGCCGTACTAGCCCCCAAGGAAAGCCAGAGCCAACCAAAAAGGGACTTACTGCGGGGATTAATACGATTTCTGGCCACCACGGCCGCAATGGTCAACATAATGGCCAACACCAGCAACACGGCCCAGGCATTATCGAGGGAAAAAACCACCGCCAGGAAATAGCCCACCACAATCAGTTGTAGGATGGTGCGCCCCCCGGCCCAAATTAACTGCCCCGTCATATTCAGCCCCTGCCACTGCAAAAGGGCGATCGCCGTACCCAGGAGTCCCAACATCCAACCAATGTCAGCCCAATCCAGTTCGATTAAGGCGTATTTCATAGCTCCTCCCCACCATGGTGGATTCTTCCTTCTTTGCTTACTGCAATAGCCCCAAACCTTTCAACGCCTCTAGGGCCGCCTGTTTGGTAGCAATTTGTTTACTGGGGCCAGAGCCCTGACCATGGATTTTTCCAGCCACCTTGACGGTAAAGGTAAATTCTCGGGCATGGGGTGGTCCAC
The DNA here is from genome assembly GCF_015207725.1 of Synechocystis sp. LEGE 06083. NCBI lineage: Bacteria > Bacillati > Cyanobacteriota > Cyanophyceae > Synechococcales > Merismopediaceae > Synechocystis > Synechocystis sp. LEGE 06083. Next base: position 1,019 of record NZ_JADEWJ010000394.1, on the reverse strand, counting down.
TGGCGTCAATTAGTTCATATTCCGGCAATTGTTTGGTTTTGGCCAAAGCCCACTGCTGGAGCAGGCTTTTCACATCCATAGTCGGCACAGGTTTTGGCGATCGCCCGTCTTGGCTTTTTTCCCACTGTTCCAGGATGGGAACGAATAGTTCTGCAATGAAATCTTCCACTGCTGGTAAACCCCCATCGAGGAGGGCCGCCCCCAACAATGACTCGAAGACATCGGACAGAATGGAGGGACTAGATTGGCCATCTTCCCTAGCCAAGCTTTGGCTCAAGCGAATTTCCGGGGCAATGTCTAAAAACCTCGCCAGGTAGGCCAACTGATTTTGATTGACCAACTGGGACCGCAGACGGGTTAATTCCGCCTCAGTAAAGTGGGGATAACGTTCAAACAGAATGCGCCCCACCACAAAACCCAACACCGCATCCCCCAGAAACTCCAGCCGGTCATAGGAAGGAGTACCAGGATGTTCGTTGCAATAGGAACGATGGGTGAGAGCTTCGAGTTTTAACTGGGGGTCTCTAATGGGGGGCAAATCAGGATGGTTCACACGCCCCGTTCAATGGATCTTTCCGCTTGGGTAAATTCTAGCTGTAAACGTTTTTTCAGCTTTTCAGGAATGGGACGGGCACCGTAGGAAGTGTAATATCCAGCCAGGGAGTTGAGGGCGGTTTGCATGGTGGTAAAGGATTTCAGCCCTCCAGCATCGCCTTTGCGACGGTAGCGAGAAATGTAGTCGTTAATCTGACCCCGGGCGGTGTCCTGGACTTCCTGATGGTTGGGGGCATCTTGGGGTAAATCGATCGCCTCCCGTAGGGTTGCAATGACAGTCAGGGTATCTTGGCTATAGTTGCCGGTGAGTCCTGTGCCGCTGTCGCAGGCCGTCAGACCGATCGTCACTACTAAAACTAAGGCCAACAGCCGTGACAACTGATTTTTCAAAAAGGACATCACTGAGGGTTCCCTCCCTGGATTGTTACTGAATTTTGTTAATTTTTATATCCTACCAGTTGGCC
>NZ_JADEWJ010000393.1:0-2392 GCF_015207725.1 Synechocystis sp. LEGE 06083 | reverse complement strand
ACCCTGGGGGGGGCCATTGGTTATTCCCGCTTAGCTAAGCCCCAACCCGCTCGATACCATAGCGATCGCCTAGATTTACCGCAATATTTATCCCAACCCAAGTCCGTGCTGGTGGTGGGGGCCGGTTTGGCTGGTTTAGCTTCAGCCTATGAACTGAGCAAGCGGGGCTTTAAGGTTACCCTGTTGGAGAAATCACCCAATTTGGGCGGTAAGGTGGCGGGCTGGCCCATCCAGGTGGGGGAAGAAACCTTTCAGATGGAACACGGTTTCCACGGCTTTTTTCCCCAGTATTACAACCTCAAGGGCATTGTTAATGAGTTGGCGATCGCCGATAATTTCCGTTCCCTGGATTTCTACTCTTTGGTGTTTAAAGAAGGCTACGAGCCGGAGGTATTTCGTCCGAGCCATTCCGCCTTTCCCTGGAACATTGTTGATCTGACCATTTCTTCCCCCAATCGGTTGCGCTGGGGCATTAATTTAACCAAGCCTTCCCATTGGCAGGTTTTTCGGGCCATTACGGGATTCCAAATTCCCAAAAGCTATGACCAACTGGATGGCATCACTGTCAGTGATTGGGTGGCGAAGGGATTTCCCCAGGGTTTGTACGATCTTTACTTTCTGCCCTTTGCCAAATCTAGCTTGAATGCCCTCGATGTATTGAGTGCGGGGGAATTGATGCAGTTTTTCCACTTTTACTTTTTCGGCAATCCTGAAGGCCTAGCTTTCAACGGCACCAAGGACGATATGGTGACCAGTTTGGTCATGCCCATGGTGGAGTCCATCAAAGCCCATGGAGGAGAAATTATCACCGAAGCCACCGTTAGTGCGATCAACTGTGATCAAGGTTTAATCCAATCTCTCCAGTATGTGCAGGGGGATGATCCCGTCAGCGATGTGCCCTTTACTGTGCCCCGCAACGAGTTGCTCTCCCAGGCAAGCCCGGGGGAGGATGTTTATTACGGCGCTGGCGATCGGGTTTATTGGGCTAAGCCAGAAGGAAAAGAAGCTTTGTCCCTCACCTGTAGCCACCAGGGTTGTACCGTTGCCAAACAGGAAAACGGCCAATTTATTTGTCCTTGCCATGGCGCTGTGTATGATGCCGATGGTCAAGTGATCCAGGGGCCGGCCAAACGTAACTTGGCCAAGTTTGCCGTTAAACCGGGGAGCAGTGCCAAGGAAGTACAGTTAGTTTCCCGCAGCAAGGGTAAACCAGCGGAGCAAACCCTCAAGGCAGATTATTATGTGCTGGCGGCGGACGTGGTGGGCATGAAAAACCTGGCCGATCGCCTGGAGGGAGATGTTAGTCCCCAATTGGTGCAACAAGTAAAACAATTAGCCGTGGCGGATCCCTTTGCGGTGGCCCGGTTTTGGTTTGACCAAGATTTTGAATGGGCCCACAGTAATTTTGCCTCCCTGTCCGGTTATCGTTTGACCGATAGCATTACCCTCTATCACCGCATCCAAAATCAATTTATTGCCTGGGCGGAGCGCACCGGGGGCAGTGTGGTGGAGTTACACGCCTATTGCTACAAAGAGAGAGAGTTTCCTACCCAAGGGGATTTGTTAACCACCTTTGAGCAGGAATTGTACGAAATTGTCCCCTCCCTAGCCACTGCCAACCTGCTACATCGGGAATTGGTCAACCAAAAGAATTTTTCCGGGTTTCCCCCCAACAGCTACGGCGATCGCCCGGAGACAGAAACTGCGGTGGCCAATCTTTTGTTCGCTGGGGATTGGGTGAAAATGCCCTTTCCCTGCGGTTTGATGGAGCGGGCCATCAGCAGTGGATTATTATCGGCCAACGCCATCTGTCACCAAGAAGGTCTGCAACGGCGGGAATTGTTGACGGTGATGCCCGAGGGAATTTTGCAAATTTAGCCCCTGGGCCGTTTATGCCTGACAACATTGATTGATCCACCGGCTTGGTTAATTCTCTCCGGCCAATTTCAACAGCGGAAAGCCTAGGGCCAGGGGAACCAGGGAAAGGTTCTATTCCGTCTCCCTGGGGTAGTGGTGGTGCTGGGATTAATCTAGTTTGCTCGGGATTTCGTTGGCTAGTGTTAGCCTAGCAGGGTGGTTGTGGGGATTAAATAGCACCTGAAATTATGGTCACCGATCGCCAAAAGTCTGAGTCCCCCTTGGGGTTGCCCCGGTTGGCTAAGCATTCCAGGGCGTTTTTTTCCTGCCCAATGGTGGTGGGCTTCGGCAGTGGTGTAGTGGTGGCGATCGCCGGGGCCGCAACCTACGGCCATTATTGGGTACAGCGAAACGTCTCCCCCTTGGTGGGGCAAGCGGTGGAACATTTTTTAAATCGCCCGGTGGAATTGGGACCATTGACCAGTGTTTCCCTCACCCATCTAGAATTTGGTGCCACTAGCATTCCGGCCACCCC
>NZ_JADEWJ010000047.1:0-17847 GCF_015207725.1 Synechocystis sp. LEGE 06083 | reverse complement strand
GGACAGGGAGGCGCAGAGCGTCCCAGCTTGCCATAAACCTTATCCACCATTTCTTCCCCCACCTGACGATAGGTAGTCAACTTACCGCCAATCAGGGAAATTAAATTATTGACTCCGTCCGCACTGTGGTCGTAAAGAATATGATTGCGGGTAATACTGCCTGCCTTTTTACCATCGGTGTAGGGCAGAGGTCGTACCCCGGAATAGGTGAAGCGCACGTCCCCCCTAGTTAACTGGGCCGCCGGCATCACCCGATTAGTTTCCGCAATGAGGTAATCAATCTCGTCATCACTGGCTTTAACCTGATCGAGGGAGCCGTCATAACGGTGGTCGGTGGTGCCAATCAGATATTTACCCAACCAGGGAATGATGAAATAGGGTCGCTTATCCACAAACGCTTCCACATATAAAGCGGAAGCCGGAGCGCCAGGGAAGGGATCCACCACAATATGACTACCCTTGGTGCCGCCAATTTTTCTTTCGTTGACAATGGCAACAGGCTCAGAATCCCGACGGGCTAAACCGCAAATCTCATCTACCCAAGGGCCAGCGGTGTTGATAACGATCGCCTGGGTGCTATTAACAGTAAATTTTTCTCCGCTCAGTTGATCTTGACAATGGATGGCGGTAATCAGATTATTTTCCCCTTTCTCCAAACCGGTCACAGCCACATAATTGAGCATCTCAGCCCCCGAATTTTGGGCCGATAGGGTTACTTCTAAATCCAACCGTTCCGCATACTCCACCTGGCCATCAAAATATTGGGCTCCCCCTTTCAGGCCTTGTTTTTCCGCCGCCCGGAACAACTGCTGGAACTGTTGGGGACGCAACATCCGGTGGGGAGGGAGGGTTTTATCAAAACTGAGAATGTCATAGAGAATCATGCCCGCTTGGATTTCCCAATAGGCTCGGCTCGACCAGTCATACACCGGAATGGTCAACTGCAAGGGATGCACCAAATGGGGGGCGGTGTGGAGTAGGACTTCCCGCTCCCGCAACGATTCCCGCACCAGGTTAAATTCAAAATATTCTAAGTAGCGCAGACCACCGTGAATTAAGCGGGTGGACCAACTACTAGTGCCACTGGCAAAATCATCCTTTTCGATCAGGAGGGTTTTTAGGCCCCGTAGGGCCCCGTCCCGGGCCGTACCAACCCCGTTAATACCTCCCCCAATCACAATTAGGTCATAGGCCGTATTTTGGATTTCTGGGAAATTACGCATGGCTGGGTAATGCTCCAATGAGGAATAAATCGTGCAATTGAATGGAAAAAAGCCCCCTAAACTTTAACTCTGGGGAATTTTTAGGGGGTTGGGACAATGGTTCTTGGGCTACAAGCCGCCGACAACAACCGGCCTTGGCGATCGCCTACATCTGGGGGGGTTCCCCTAGCACCACATCGGCATGGGCTTCCCGCAACAGGTGATTGGCCCATTGTTGAACGTCGTAGCGTTTGATGGCGGTGTACATTCTCCCCATGCGTTTTTTCTGTTCTTCCTTGTCCATGGCCAGGGCCTGGTCAATGGATTCGTCCATACGACTAGAAGCGTAGGGATTAGTCAGCACCGCATCGGGTAGTTCCACAGCGCAACCGGCAAATTCCGACAAGATCAGGACCCCTTCTTCACCGTTTTTAGCTACCACGTACTCCTTCGCCACTAAGTTCAAACCGTCCCGCAGGGGGGTAATCCAGGCAATGTCTGCGGCACAAAACAGGGCAATTAATTCTTCGTAGGCGAGGGGGGAGGTAAAGAGCATTACCGGCGTCCAGGACAGTTTGGCAAAGCGGCCGTTAATTTTCCCTGCCAGCCGTTCAATTTCGTTTTGGGCGTTGCGGTAAATACGCATCCCTTCCGCTGCTTTAGCCACCGGCACCACCAAGCTAATTTCTCCCTGCAGTTCAGGACGACGTTCCAGTAAACGCTCATAGCACATCAGCATTTCCTTCGTGCCCTTGACGTAATCCACCCGACCAGCGGAAACGATTAGTTTTTTGCCATCCAGATCCCGTTTAATTTCGCTGATTTTTTGTTGCACACTTTCCTTGGCCACGATCGCCCGAATATTGGCCGGATTGGTACCAACAGGAAAAGCATCAAGATTGATTAGGCGATCACCATAGCGCAATTGGGTGGTGCATTCCGGTTCCGCCAGGGCAGTGCCGTAGGGGGTAAAAGCTTGGTCTACGGGAACTCGTCTGGTGATTTCCACCGGTTTGAGACTGCGGGCCACTGCCACAAAATTTTCCACATAACGGGGAATGTGAAAACCACAGAGGTCACAGGCCAGCAGACTTTCGACGATCGCCTCCCGCCAGGGCAAAATATTGAAAATATCAACGCTGGGGAAAGGAGTGTGGTGAAAAAAGGCAATCTTGGCGTTGGGTTTGAGCTGACGAATGTAAAGGGGAGCCAGCCAGAGGTTATAGTCGTGGACCCAAAATAGGGCATCGTCATCGGCATCTTCACAGGCCGCCGTGGCAAACATTTCATTAATCCGTTTGAAATTTTCCCAATCGGAAGAGTCGTAGGTGAACTGCCAGGGGAAGGAGTGGAGAATCGGCCAAAAAGCTTCCTTGGAGGTGATGTGATAGAAATTTTTCACCTGGTCCGCCGTGAGGGGCACCCTGCGCACTGTGCAACGATCGCCGAGGCCATCAATGGACATTTTCTCTTGGAAATCTTCCTTCTGTTTTGGGGTCACCTGCTTCCAGGCCACCCAGGTACTCTGTTCCGCATCAGCAAAAAAGCTCTTGAGGGTGGGCAAAATCCCGTTGGGACTCTTCTTTTCCCGATATACCGTTTTGCCATTTTCCCTAACTTCATCGTAGGGCTCACGGTGGTAAAGGATCACAAGGGATGAATTCATAAAATCAGCGGTCTCCAAAAGAAAGAATCAAACAAAGTAACTATTGGGCTGGTCTAGTACGGCTAATGTACCCGACTTCCTGGAACCCAAGTTAATTCCCGCCGGGGCAGTTTAGTACGTTGAATAAAACTTTTCACCGCTAATATCGGTACAGAAAAATTGATTACGTCCTGGGCGAGTCCGCAGACATCGCGTTCCCCCGTGGGGGCAATTACGGCGACGGCCAATAAATCTTTGTTAAAGATTACTTAACCCGTCGGTAAAATGCCGTAACACTAATTACCTTTCCCCCTCGTTCCAGGGGAGAACAGCAGCGGCAAGCCACCAATCTCTGGTTTTTGGAAAGCCGCCCCCGGACTATGGGAAAAGTAGTTACTTGTTAAGTATAGTAACAGAAAAAGCTTTTCTGGCAAGATTTCTGCTTCTGGAGTTGGGAACATCCTCTGGGAATTTCCCCATTGATTGCGGTAAATTCTATTTTTTTTGTTAACCTTAAAACTATTGCCATGGGCAGGGTGAATTGATTTTTTGTTATTGTTTGATCCCGTTTTCTAGTCTTTTTGACTTCCATTCAGCCAGGATGATTTTTTGCAGTTTTTTTATGGAGTTTTGATAACATTGAGCTTTGCCCCCGGCGATCGCCCCAGGAAAAACAATAAACACTGTGAACTAGTTTGCCCAGGGTCTATCCTAGGATTGCCGGGGATTTCACCCCCTTGGATGGGGAATAACGGTGCTGAACATCCCTTCTCCCCCGACAAATTCGGCTTATTTTGGGCTTATTTTTAAGTATGAAAGAATTAAATCGCATCCATCTTGTTGAAGACGAAACAGAAAAACTAATGAAGTGGGCCCGCACCGTCACCGAATCACCGGAGAACTATTTCCAGGCAGCTCGGGAAGTGGCGAAAAAACTTGGGGCCCATTATCGAGAAGATGGTCTGACCCAGGTGGGATTTTGGGTGCCCCGGTTAGCGGGGGAAGGGGCTTTTACCGAGAAATTAATTTACCTGGAGGTGTTTACTCCCCGGGGGGAAATTGATTTCCAAGCCCCGGAACAAACGGCATCATTCCGGTGGGAGCGCATTGAACTGCCCCAGCAGGGGGAATTTGTCTGGGCTGTGCTATCGGGGATGCGACCCGGCAGAAAGGATCAAGCGGGCTCTTTCTACTGGTTACGCTATTACGACTCAATTTTGTCCAAAACATTGGTGATCAGGGACCCCCTGGCCTATTCCCTGCCCTACGGCATTTTTGCCCCGGCGGAACTGTACGACATGGAAAAGATACAGCGGGAACGGGCGGATTTGGATTACCTACGGCGATCGGCAGCCCTGAACCGATGTCAAGAACATCCTGAAAATGTTTTCGACCCGGAGCAACTTAAGGCCCAACGGGCGGCGGTGCTCAACCCGGCCATTCCTGTGGATCAGAATTTGCATCCCGATGAAGATAGTGAAGTGGCCATCTGTCGGGTGGGAGCCATGACTAATATTTTGCAAGTCCACATCAATACCGCTTCCCCGGAAGGCACCTTGGCGGGGCTGACCAAAATTTACCAACGGTTGGGGGAAAAAATACTCCGGGAAGAACCCCTCAATGATGCCGAATATAACTATTTGGGTTACGACGCTATTCAACTGTTACCCATCGAACCCACCATTGAATATCGCCTGGAGGATTTCAACCAAGACCACGAATTTTTTGCGATCGCCGGGGAGGAGATTGAGGAAATTGAGGTGCAAGAAGGGGCGGAGATAGAAGTGGTGGTGGAAGAAAAAATTAAAGTCACCCTGCGTAAACCCAATACCCAAAATTGGGGCTACGATGTGCCGATCCTCGGTTCTGGAGCCACTAATCCAGCGGTGTTGGGCACTTTACGCCCGGATGAATTGGTGGATTTCATTGCCACGTTACACAATTTTCCCGGTGGTCCCATCCAGGTAATTTACGATTTGGTCTATGGCCATGCCGATAACCAGGCGTTGGAATTACTCAATCGGCAATACTTCAAAGGGCCTAACATGTATGGCCAGGATTTAAACCACCAGTTGCCCATGGTGCGGGCCATTTTGCTGGAAATGCAACGGCGCAAAATTAACACCGGGGCCGACGGTATTCGGGTGGACGGGGGCCAGGATTTTCGCTTTTTCAATCCCCTCACCGGGCGAGTGGAACAGGACGATGCCTATTTGTTGGCTATGAGTGACGTGGTGCAGGAAATTCAAGGCTGTAAACGTTTGCTGTTTACCATTTTTGAAGATGGTCGCCCCTGGCCCGAGGAAGGTTGGGAGGAAAAATCTACCTACCGAGAGTTAATCGAATTGCGGCCGGAATCCTACCAATGGGGACCACTGATTTTTGCCCATAACACTCCTTCCCTCAAGGGTTTTTGGCAGCGGAAATGGGAACGGGTTTGTGAAGTAATGTACAAAGGCGATCGATGGATCACCGGCTGTGGCAACCACGACACCGTGCGCCGGGGCAACCAGATTGACCACCACCAAGCGGAAATTAACTGGAATTTGGGCAAAACCTTGCCGGAAGTATTGCACAATGCCTACGACAATCCCGCGACGTTGCTGTGGGTATATGGTTTTTGTCCGGGGCTACCGATGGACTTTTTGAATGCGATGATGCATAGTCCCTGGGGCTTTTTCCGCAACACCGATGAACGTTACGGCGTCAAAGTAGCCTTTGAAGAGGCGGGATTTTTGGACTGGCAAATTTCCCCGGAGTTATACCAACATCCCCAGTTATTTCCCCAACTGAAGGCTTTGGGCTTTGGCAATTTGGAACTGTTGCAACGCTTCATGAAGGCGGTGGCCGATGCCATGATTAAAAAAGATTTTCACCTGGAAGCGGTGGCCAAAGCCTGTCGCCATTGCTTGGGCTATGACCCGGAGGAAGATGGGGAAGCGGCGGCCTGTGATTTGGAACTACTCAGTCAGTTTAGGCATGCCGAGCAACCGGAATTTGTCACCCGTTTGGATGTGCCCAAGTTGAAAAAATTTGCCCGGGCGTTTATGGAGGATGGCCACGAAGCCTGTCGAGTTTCCTATTACCTGGACCAGGTGGACCCAGAAAGAAGTCGTTTTAATCTGACATTACGCAATTATCGACGACAGAATCCTTGGTTACATCACAATCTCCAGGACGGCGATCGATTTAACCGCGTCCATGACAATGGCCACACTCTTTTTTATGGCCTCAGGACTAACCCGGCCACAGCCCACAGTGATGAGCCTGACCGGGTGGTGATGGTAACCCATATGGAGGGAGAGCCGGCGATTGTTACCTTGGGGGATTGGTTGCAACTGGATTTGCAGGAATGGGAAGTGGCGATCGCCACCCCGGGGGTGAATGTGGATTCCACCGCGGATTCATTGCGGGCGTTTGAGTTGCGAGACGGCCAGGGTTTGATTTTACGTAACAGTCGTTTCAAGGGGGAATCCTAGGACCCATCGAGGCAGAGATTTGATGATTAAATTTTCGGAGGTTACTGTCTATGACAGCCAAGCAAAATCAGTATGTAATGGCCCTGGATTTGGGCACCACGGGTAATCGAGCCATTCTGTTTGATTACGAGGGCAACATTGCGGCCCAAGCTTACAAGGAATTAACCCAGTCCTATCCCAAGGCCGGTTGGGTGGAACATGATGCCCTGGAAATCTGGCGGGATACTAAAACTGCCATGCAGGAGGTGGTGCAAAAAACCGCTATCCAACCGCAACAAATTGTGGCGATCGGCCTCACAGTGCAACGGGAAACCTGTTTGCTCTGGGATAAAACCACCGGGCAACCCCTCCACCCGGCGATCGTTTGGCAGGACCGGCGCACCGCCCATTTTTGCCGGGCCTTGGAAGCCAAGGGGTATGTGGAGGAAATTTATGACCGCACCGGCCTCGTGTTGGATGCCTATTTTTCCGCCACCAAGCTCCATTGGTTATTGGATTGGGTCAAACATAACCGAGATATTGATCCGGCTAACCTGTTGGCGGGCACTATTGATAGTTGGGCCCTCTGGAACCTAACTGGGGGTAAAGTCCACCGCACGGACCACAGTAACGCCAGCCGCACCATGGTGCTCAATTTGGATAGCCTTACCTGGGATGAAAAACTGTTGGATCTGTTCGCCATTCCCGGTCAGATTATGCCAGAAGTGCAACCCAGCTTGGGTCATTTCGGGGTGACGGATCCGGCCATTTTGGGAGTAGAAATTCCCATCACTGCCATTTTTGGTGACCAACAGGCGGCCCTCTATGCCCACGGTTGCGATCGCCCGGGTTTACTGAAATGTACCTACGGCACGGGGGCTTTTTTGGTGGCTAATACGGGGGCAAAAGTTACCCGTTCCCAGCATCGCCTACTGTCCACCGTAGCCTGGACCCAAACTAACTCCGACCAGAGCTTAAAAACTGACTATGCCCTAGAGGGGAGTATGTTCACTGCTGGCTCCTGTGTGCAATGGTTACGGGATAAATTAGGTTTAATTGACTCGGCGGCGGCCAGTGAAACCCTGGCCCGCAGTGTGGACAGTAATGGCGGTGTTTATTTTGTGCCGGCCCTGAGTGGTTTGGGAGCCCCCCATTGGGACATGAATGCCTGTGGCGCTTTTTTAGGCCTCACCGGCGGCGTCACCAAGGCCCATCTGGTGCGGTCCGTGCTGGAGGCGATCGCCTTCCAAGCTAGGGAGGTGGTGGAGGCCATCAACCAAGATAGCCCTGCGGCCATTCAACAACTCAAAGTGGACGGGGGAGCCTGTAACAATGACTTTTTGATGCAATGCCAAGCGGACGTTTTGGGCATTCCAGTGGAGCGTCCAATGGTGTTGGATGCCACTGCCCAGGGAGCCGCCTTTGGGGCTGGGTTAACGGTGGGTTTTTGGCAGGATTACCGCGCCCTAGTGGAAAACCGGGCCATTGACCGGGTATTTGAGCCGGGAGAAGGAGCCGCCAATGCCCAGGCTAATTTTGCCGTTTGGCAGGAGGCCGTTGGTCGGGCAAAAAATTGGGCCGAGTCGGTGGCGGAGTAGGTTTTTCTGGCTCCCTAACTGCGGCAAGATAGGCTTAATTCATTGTCCATTTCTGCCCATGCCCATTCAGGAAGGTGTACCCATTGCCCAGTGACATTGCCTCTATCACCAGCACCCAAAACCCCCTGGTCAAACAATTGCGGCAACTGCACCAAACCAAGGGACGCAAACAACAGGGCCAGCTTCTTTTGGAAGGTACCCATTTGTTGGAGGTGGCCTTAGCCGAGGAAAAACAGTTTAATCATGGCTGCTTCACCGCAGTGTGGCAGAGCAAAAATCCTACCCTAGCCGATCGCCTAGTGGCCCAGTCCGCCTACAGTTATTTGGTCAGTGGGGAAGTTTTAGCCAAAATGGCCAGCACCGTTAACCCCGACGGCGTGGTAGCAACCTTGGCCATGGATCAGTTTTGGCGATCGCCTCCCATCAGGCCTCAATTGGGCTTGGTGCTGGAACGGTTACAGGATCCGGGTAACCTGGGCACTATTCTCAGAACCGCCGCCGCCACCGGAGTAGAAGGCATTTGGTTAACCGACGACTGCGTTGATCCCACTAGTCCCAAAGTGTTGCGCTCATCCGCCGGCAGTAGTTTGCTTTTGCCCCAACAACAACAGGAATCCCTACTGCCAGTGTTGGAAAAATTCCAAGCCCAGGGACTGCAACTGATTGCCACCGTACCCCAGGGGCAACAAACCCTCTGGGAAATTGATTTTCAGCGTCCCACCATAGTAATTTTTGGCAGTGAAGGCCAAGGGCTTAGCGCTCCAGTGCTTGAATTAACTACTCAGCAAGTGGCCATTCCCCAGGCCCCGGCAGTGGAATCCCTCAACGTGGCGATCGCCGTTGGGGTAATGCTATACGAAGCCCGCCGTCAACAATGGTCGGCGTCAACACCAAATTAAGTTCGGTTCTTTGCCCTCCGGTTCTTTCCCGAAATTGTTAGAGTATGGTTATCCCATCGGGATCAATCCCAAATCAAGTTCCATTACTAGAAGAGGAGATCCGTCGTGACCAATGAACCCCAACGTCCCCAACCGCTGTTTGCCGGCAATGAAACGGCAGGCAAAGATAGTTTGTGGACATACGTTCAAGAGTTGAGCCCCGAAACCATTGCCCAACTATCCCGACCCGATTCCCAAGAAGTGTTTCAGGTGATGGAACGGAATATTATTGGTCTATTGGGCAATCTGCCCCCGGATCATTTTGGGGTGACCATCAGCACCAGCCGGGAGAATCTGGGCCGTCTTTTAGCTTCTGCCATGATGAGTGGTTATTTTCTCCGTAATGCTGAGCAACGCTTGGGCTTTGAACAAGCTTTTAAAAGCACCGGCAACAACGGTGAAAATGCATAATATTGATGCTGAGTTTTATCGGGTCGGATCTGTCCGACTCAGAGCCTCCACAGGTAACCCAAAATTTACCTTTAAATCAATCCACTAAAGCCCTTGCAGTACTGGGAAGATTTTCTTCTAGTTTCCTTGCCAAGTTTTAAGGGCAGAAGGTACAACAATCTCCACATCCTTCGCGGAAACTACTTTTCTCCGGCTAGGCTTCCTTCTTAATAAACTAAGGGCCAACCATGGTCAAGTTCCCAACCTAATTTCTGGCCGGCTAGGGACAGTGAAGAGGGGTTTATACACTCACTAATTAAATGAGCCTCGCCGCGGCAGCCTTGGCCTGGGTAGCAGCACCAGGGTGACGACGCATCATCGCTACTACGATCGCCCCTTCCATTAATAGTAAAAGTTGCTCCGCCACCGCCTCCGGATGGGGAATTTCGGCTTCATAGACCAGTTGCAGAATATATTCGTAAATTGCTTGCTGGTGCTTGAGCGCGACCTGATAGCCAGGATGTCCAGGCTCCACCAGCTCCACCGATGAATTAATAAAAGCACAGCCACGAAAATCAGGTTGAGAAAACCATTCTTCCAGGGCATCAAACATGGCCAAAAGGCGATCATTAGGTGTGGTTGCCCGTTTTTCCACCGTTTTCTGAAACCATCGCCGCCAGCTAGTATCACGCTCCTCTAACCAAGCAGCAATCAAGCTGTCTTTGGACTTAAAGTGGTTATACAGCGACATTTTCGCTACGCCCGACTCGGCGATGATGCGATCAACACCAACTTTCTGCACTCCCTCTTGATAAAACAACGTGGATGCCGCTTGCATGATGCGGTTACGTGCAGATGGCTTGGAAGATAATTTGGTATTGGACATGTCAGAAATATATTCATACAGAACTGTCTACATAATAATGTTTTTACCTCGGATTTGCATGCAATTAAGCTGTTGCCAGCGTGGCCAATTTTCATCAAGCCCTTGCTATAGGTTGACATCGATGCATGGGAAGAACACCTCCAGCCAACTTGACTAGCTCATTCTGACTCCGAAAATTACCCGCCGCTTCTGAACTAAAAGCACTGTCATCCTTAACCCATGAAATGATGACATTAGTCGGTTGACAATATACAGACCTGTCTGTAGTCTAAATATAGACAGACCTTTCTACATTGCTTCGAGGAAGTCTCCTATGACCAAGCTCACAACATCCGCAAATCCTGCCGTTGACACCGTTGAAAACAGGCCACCACTGCCGCCCTTCACCCTGGAAACGGCAAAAGCAAAAGTACAAGCCGCGGAAGATGCCTGGAATAGCCGCAATCCTGACAAAGTGTCCCTGGCTTACACCGTTGATTCAGAATGGCGCAATCGCTCGGAATTTATTAAAGGTCGTAACCAGATTCGCGAGTTTCTGACTCGCAAATGGAATGCCGAGTTGGACTATCGCCTCAAGAAAACCCTATGGAGCTTCACCGAAAACCGTATCTCCGTCAAGTTTGAGTACGAGTACCACACCGACTCGGGCCAGTGGTATCGGGCCTATGGCAACGAAAATTGGGAATTTGCCCCCAACGGTCAAATGCAGCGCCGCGAAGCCAGCATCAACGACGTGCCCATCCAAGAGTCTGATCGCAAATTTCGCTGGGAAAGGTAAACCATCCCATAGTTCTAAATCCAAGTCGAGAGGACTGCCATGTTAACTAATTTCAAAATGGACAAATTCCTCCCCTGCGATGGTCTGCATACTCTGCCGCTCCAGATGGGTGCAGAACGAGAGAGCCTCCCCATGGAATGCCGTCTCGACCTTCCTCAGATCTCACGCCCATCCTGGAACTGTCGGCCTGACCAATTATCCCCAAAACCCGCCAAATTGAACATTCCGCATCGACTAACTTGCCTCGATTACTAACTCCCATTGATTAATGATTACTTGACCTTAAGGAAATTGATCCATGATTGACCTGTATACCTACACCACTCCCAATGGCCGCAAGCCTGCCATTCTGCTCGAAGAACTTGCACTACCCTACACCATTCACAAAATTGACATTGGCAAAGGTGACCAGTTCACCTCCGAATTTAAGGCCATCAATCCCAATAGTAAGATTCCTGCCATTGGCGATCGTGACAACAATCTCACCGTTTTTGAATCCGGTGCCATCCTGATTTATCTGGCTGAAAAGGCCGGAAAGCTTCTACCCACTGACGCAGAAAATCGGGTCAAGGTAATGGAGTGGTTGATGTTCCAGATGGCGAGTGTGGGACCCATGTTTGGTCAGCTCGGCCACTTTCGCAATGGGGCTCCCAAGGAGATTACCTATGCAGTTAAACGTTATCAACGAGAGACTCTGCGACTGCTCGATGTGCTCGATCGCCAGCTTGAGAATCATCCCTACATTGCAGGGGGTTACTCCATTGCTGACGTTGCCACATTTCCCTGGGTGGCTGCGGCCCAGACCTCTTACCTGGGCATTTCCATGGGAGCGTTTCCTCATATTGACCGCTGGGTTGAGACAATGCAGCAACGTCCTGCGGTACAAATCGGTATGAATATTCTTCAACCCGGATTCAAGAGTAGCTTCGGCACGCTGGCCGTTCCCGACTCGACATTGCAACTGATTGCAGTGTAACTATCTGCAGGATTTGGCACTCTCTAGCAATTGGTAGTACAAATTCAGATTTCCCAGACGAACTAACCCTAATTATCCAGCTAAACACTTTAGGAGTTTTCCACCATGACCCTACCCAATCCCGGCATGACCATTGATGCCGAAAGAACCGCGATTGTTATCATCGACCCCCAAAACGACTTCCTCAGCCCTAGCGGCGTGGCCTGGGGTGTCGTGGGCGAAAGCGTCACTGAAAACAATACTGCCGCCAATATCGAAGCTTTGATGAAAGCCGGTAAAGCCTACGATCTGCCCCTGTTTATCTCACCGCACTACTATTTTCCTGCGGATCATCGCTGGAAGTTTGAAGGCGCTCTCGAAAATCTCATGCACAGTATTGGCATGTTTGATCGTCCTGGTCCGTTGCAACTAGAGGGGCTGGAGGGCTCCGGTGCGGACTGGCTAGACATTTACAAGCCCTATATCGAAGACGGCAAAACGGTGATTTGCAGTCCTCACAAGGTCTATGGTCCCGAAAATAACGACTTGATTCTGCAACTGCGTAAGCAGCGGATCGACAAAGTCATTCTCGGCGGCATGTCGTCCAACCTCTGTGTGGAATCACACCTGCGAGAGCTACTGGAGCAAGGCTTTGAAGTCGCCGTGGTAAAGGACGCCACCGCTGGCGCGAAGGTCCCCGAGGGTGACGGGTATGCCTCGGCGCTGGTGAACTATCGGATGTTGGCCAACACAGTCTGGTCTACTCAAGAGGCGCTACAGGTTCTAGAACAAAGCCTGCCTAGCTTGCAGCCTGCGTGAAGAACTGCCAGTCATAGGGGGTGAGTACCATAACGTGCCCCTCCGCATTGCTAGAAATCTGGTTTCTTTATCAGTTTATGACCAAGAGTCTACGACCGAGTTTTGGCTCTCCTCAGAAGAAAAACCGGATTTCTGTAATCAGCTTAGCCACTATTTGAGGACACCCATCATGACAACGATTTTGCAAATTGATGCCAGTGCTCGCGTCACCCGTTCTCTGAGTCGCGGACTGACCACCGCGTTTGCCGAACACTGGCAAAAGGTCCGTCCCGACGACACCTGGATCACACGAGATGTGGGGCTTAATCCCCCCTCCGCCATTAGTGAGAACTGGATTGCCGCCGCGTTTAAACCCGTCGATCAGCGCACCCTCGAACAGGTCACCGCCCTACGAGAATCCGACGAACTACTGGCAGAGTTAGAGTCTGCCGATGTTATCGTCATCGGTACCCCGATGTACAACTACGGCATGCCGTCGGCGCTCAAAGCCTGGATTGATCAGGTGATTCGCATCGGACGTACCTTTTCTTTCGATCTAGCACGGGGAGAGCAACCGATTGAGCCTATTCAAACTGGCAAAATTCTGGTCATCTTGACTGCCTCTGGCGAGGGGGGCTTTGAATTTGGCGGCGTACACGCGGCACAGAATCACCTGGATACGGCCATCATCACCGCTTCCCGCTTACTGGGGGTGAGCGAACACCACGTCATTCGCATTGAATATCAGGAGTTTGGCGACGATCGCCACCAGCAGTCCAAAGCGGCAGCCTATGCGGCCATTCCTCAACTGGTGGAACAGCTCAGCCAAAAGGTAAGCACCTCTGCGGTCGTCGTGTAACCCTCCCATCGGCCTGTCTATTCAGGCTACCCACCAAGGACTTGACCCAACATCCATCTTGCTTCGACTGACCTTTTATTCCTACGAGGAATTTAATCATGGCACTTACCCAAGGCACCCATCACATCGGTCTAACTGTTCCCGACATCAACGCCACCCGCGATTTCTTCGTGAATGTATTGGAATTTCAGCCAGTCGGTGAAGTACCCAATTATCCCGCTTACTTTGTCTCTGACGGCACCAGCTTATTGACGCTCTGGCAGGCAGTAGAACCGGATCATGCCATTCCCTTTAATCGAAAAACTAATATCGGCCTGCATCACTTTGCCTTCAAAGTAGACGGCGTCGAAACTCTCAAAGCCATTTACGAAAAGCTCAAAACTGTCCCAGGCGTAGAGATTGAATTCGCGCCGGAACTGTTGGGAGATGGCCCCACTCAGCACATGATGTTCGCCATTCCCGGTGGCATTCGCATGGAGTTGACTGCTCCCGCCCGCTGACCTAATGCTGAGAGTACCTACGTTGGAATAGACGGACCTACGCACCATTGGGAAGTCTATCCAGCGTGACATTTTATATTTGGATATATTGCAGATTTCAATATTGCTTCTTACTGACAAACATCACTTTCAAAATTTGGGGAACCGACATCATGGCCATTCCTGGTTGGCAAAGGGCAGATTCTCCCTTTCATAGTGGGGAAAGGGCAATTCAAAAACGGTTGGGTGCCTTAGACCAAATGGATAATTTCGGCCGACGGATTATTCGCGAATTTTTGCCCGACCAGCATCGCCAATTCTACTCCCAACTTTCCTACTTTCTGGTCGGTACAGTGGATACTGGGGGGAATCCGTGGGCATCCATCCTGGTGGGTGAACCTGGCTTTATCTCAACGCCAAATGACCGCACTCTTCACATCGCCGCTCAGCCTCTCTATGGCGATCCGCTTACTAAGACGCTGAAAGTTGGTATTGATATTGGCTTTCTCGGGATTGAATTGCATACTCGTCGCCGCAACCGCGTTAATGGCATGGTCAGCAATATTGGGCCCGATGGCTTTGAGGTGCAAGTCAGCCAAACCTTTGGCAACTGTCCCAAATATATCCAGGCGCGACAGTTCAATTTAGTTACATTTGACCCGGCTGCGGCCAAGCCCCTGCATACCTTCACCACCTTGGGAGAAGCTGAACGTCAGGGGATTTTGGCTGCCGATACCTTCTTTATCGCCACCGCTTATCTGGACGATGCTGCCGGAGTCGCCAAAGGTGTCGATGTCTCTCACCGGGGCGGCAAACCAGGCTTTGTGCGCATCGACGGTGATACCCTCACTGTGCCCGACTTTGCTGGCAACTGCCACTTCAACACCTTTGGCAACATTGAGGTTAACCCTAGGGCTGGCCTACTGTTTATTGACTTTGAGCGTGGCAATTTGCTTTATCTCACAGGCAGAGCTGAGGTGATTTGGGACGGGGACCCGGAAATTGAAGCCTATGCAGGCGCTGAGCGGCTGTTCAAATTTCATCTTACCCAGGGCATCCAGGTAGATAGTGGCTTGCCCTTAGCTTGGTCTCAGCCGGAGTATTCTCGTTTTTTAGAGCACACAGGTTCTTGGTAAACCATTTGTCCAAACCTATGGCGGATTGCCCAATTAAAGTTGCAACCTTAGCCAAAAGTCGGTTCCGCCACAGTTTGCCTGGCTCCCTGGAGTAAGGCTTGGTAACTGGGCAAGGAATGGAGGTCAACAAAAGCCGATTCCGCTTCAATCAAGCTTAGGTAGGTAGCGGGGTACCATTGCAAAACTTTTCCCAGGGCGTAAACTGCATCTTCGTAATTTTTTTGCAGTACTTGGCAAAGGGCAATTTCATACCAGCTATAGTCATCATCCACTTCCACATCCAAAGCCCGATGATAACAGGCGATCGCCTTTGTATAGCGGTAGAGTTTTTGCCACAGTTCCCCTTGTCGAAACCAGGCCCAGTAGTCATTGGGACGAATTTCTACCGATTTTTTATAGCATTGCAAAGCTTCAGCATAATGACCCCAACGGCGAAAACAGTCTGCCAGCCGGTACCAAGACCAAAAATCGTCCTGGCGAATGGTTAATGTCTGCCGAAAATTGGCGATCGCCGCTTCGTATTGGCCGGAGAGTCGGTAGGATTCCCCGAGGCGATAGGTGGCCCAATAATCTTTGGGCAAATGGGCTAAAGCCCTTTGGAAGCAAGGAATAGCCTGGGTAAAGTCATCAATTTCGTTGAGGTACACACAACCCTGGTCGTACCAAGCCCAGTAGTTTTCCGGTTGGATTTGGCAAGCGTTGCCATAGCTTTCCGCTGCATCCCCGTAGCGGCCCAGATGTTCTAGGGTAATGCCCCGTTTATACCAAGCCCAATAATCCCCGGGATAATATTCCAAGGCCCGCTCGTAGCTGAGGAGGGCATCGTTGTATTTGCCCTGTTGCCAGAGGGTATTTCCCTGTTGGTACCAGCCTTTGTAACTGTCGGGGCGGCACTCCAGGGGGTTAAAAATAGTAGTGCGAGATGAGTGGGAAGGCATGGGAACACGACCAAGGGAAATGGCAACCGTACACCAGTGGTAAAAAACGTCGGGCCGGCGGCCAACTGAAGAGACTTACCGCCATGTTTAATTCACATACCAGAATTGTACAAACTTCCGGGGCGATCGCCGGATTTATCTGCTGCCCTTGTCAGGATTAGATCACATTACTTAACCAACCAGCCAGATACTTCTCCCATAGTGAAATCAACGGCCTGGGCAAAGCTTGGCATCAGTAATTTTAATTCCATTTCGTCGGAAATTTCTGGCGATCGATCGGGTTGATAGACAAAGATAGATTGTTCTGTTACAACCTATTCTAACCTCTTTACCAAGTGCTCAAACATTTATCAAAATTTCCCCTCATTGTATTTTTTTGTAAAGATCAATAATTATCTCTATCACCTCGGCAATAGTGAGGTTATCGGTGACAATTTCCACCGCATCCACCGCCTTTTGCAAAGGGGCGATCGCCCTAGTGCTGTCGAGGTGATCCCGCTGGGCAATGTCTGCTTCCAATTGGGCTAGATCCACGGCTTGATTACCCTGGGCTTGGAAGTCTTTGAGGCGACGGCGGGCCCGTTCTTGCACTGAAGCGGTGAGGAAAATTTTCAATTCCGCATTGGGAAAAACCTGGGTGCCAATGTCTCGACCTTCCGCCACAATACCTCCTTGGTCGCCATATTGTCTTTGTAGTTTTAGCAACTTAGCTCGAACGGCCCCTTGGGCGGCAATTGTGGAGACTAACTGGGTCACCGCTGGGGTGCGAATGGCATCACTGACATCTTGCCCATTAACTTTAACGCCAGTCAATTGGGGCGCAAGGCGGGGTATTAGTTCAATCTCCGCACCACTGGTCAGTTCCGCCACCGTTGGTTCATCTTCGGGATCAATCTGTCGGTCTAAAATCAGCCAAGCCAAAGCTCGATACATGGCTCCGGTATCCAAATAGGTCAGACCCAAACGATCGGCCACCTGCCTAGTAACAGTGGATTTCCCGGCTCCGGCGGGGCCATCAATGGCAATAATGGGCAGTCGATGATTCAGCACAAGGTTATCAATTAAGCGGGTACTACCCACATAGGCGGCGATCGCCATTAAAACAGGAATTTGGTCAGGGATTGTTTCCGCAATGGGTTGGAGGGTATCTCTCTGGACTAATTCTAGATATTGGAGTTTTACTGCGGGTTCCGTCGCTAAAATCCCCTGGGCAATGGTCAATAGAGAAGATACTTGGCGATCGCCTTGGTGATATTGTTCTTGGGCGGCTTGCAAACTGCGGTACAGCACTGCGGCCTGTTGTTTTTCCTGATCGCTCAAATATTGATTGCGGGAACTCATGGCCAAACCCGATGCCTCCCGTACTGTGGCACAACTGCGGATAGTCACAGTTAAGTTTAAGTCTTGCACTAGCCTACGAACGATGGCCAATTGTTGGGCATCCTTGGCACCGAAATAGGCCACATCGGGACAAACAATGGTGAACAGTTTGGTGACAATGGTGGCTACCCCCTGGAAATGGCCAGGACGATGGGCACCACATAAAACCTCAGTCATGGCTGGGGGAGGCAGTACGGTGGTCTGATCAACATTGGAATTAAGCTCCAAATCCGTCACCGTCGGGGCAAAAATGACCGCCACTCCCAAAGATTCCGCCCATTGGCGATCGCCGTCAAAGTCCCGGGGATATTGTTCCCAATCTTCGCCTGGGCCAAATTGGAGGGGATTAATAAAAATGGACAACACGACCAAATCCATTTCCGCCACCGCCCGTTTCAGTAAACTGC
>NZ_JADEWJ010000392.1:0-2397 GCF_015207725.1 Synechocystis sp. LEGE 06083 | reverse complement strand
GGCTACGGCCCATTTTGCTTTGGCTTGTACCTTGGATCAGGGAATGTTTTTAGATGCGGCATTGGAAAATTTACTTCTAGAATGCACGATCCAAAACGATCAAAAACTAGCCCAGACCAAAGTTTGCAATTTAGCTGTAGGTAATATTTTAGTAATGGTTTTAGATGCTGGTTTTTACAAATCCTTACAACAGTTACGGGCACAAATACCGCCGGATAGTAACAGTAGGGAAACTTTAGATCAATGGTGGGAAGACCATTATATTGCCTGGCTAGCTCAGTTAAAAAAGGCGATCGCTAATTTCCGTAATATTCACCACCAATGGAATTTTAGCCCAGATCAGGAGATAATTTTGGCAAAATATTATGAAGCCAACCAACTATTAATTGACTGCTTGAATAGTAAATCTGAAGTAACACCGGCAATTCGACAAGAAATCGAGACAACCATGTTGCTATCCCAAAAAGAACTGGAAGATCGCGAATGGCGAGGTAGTTAACAATTATTTAGAGTTTAAAAACGAATGAGAATTGCTATTCAATCAAATAAAACCTTTCAAAGAACGGTATTTAATACGAGCAACTGCCATACTTGAATTAGTCCGATTAAGGTTAACAAATAAATGAAATGTTTAATACTAAAGACAGTGACAGATCCAACTGGGTTGTTCAGCGAGAATACCAAGATGCTGAGGGAGTTATTCGCATAGAATATCGAGACTCCTTAGGAAAAATCTATACAGAAGCTAAAGATCCTAATCAGCAAGCTAAAATCTATCAAAGCGGTTATGTTGATGGAGCTTTGGTGGAACATCACCAACAAAGTGTGCAATTAAAACAGCAGGAAGTTGCAGACAAGAAGATTTCCATGGATCTATTAGTTGGCTTGATTATTGCCGGCCTTGTTGGCATAACTGCTACCATGGCTTACTATCTATTCCAAGTAAATAGTCCTAGCCCTATGACGGTGGTGACTATGCCTATTTATGAAACTAAACCCGTACCTAGTTTGTCTCCGACGCTAGTAGAAAAATCCGTTACCAACATTACTCCTGCCCAGTCAGCTAAATTGGAACCCCAGGATTTCAATCAAACAATTACAACCCCATCTAAGGCAGCTCAACCGGCCGCAACCATCGCTCCTCAAGTAATTCCTAAGGTGACTCAAACAGTTCAACCAGTAAAACCAGCTACCATCGCAGTTGAAGCTCCAGCCCGGCCCTCTCCTTCCGAAGCAAAACCCATTGCCCCCAAACCAATGGCTTCCGTGCCTCCAGTGGTGCTATCCCCTAACACCCCAATTCCTAACACTGTCTCCAGTCTAAATAAAACTGATGTACAACTAAAGGAGGATATTGTTCAGAAGCTTAATGAGCAATTTTCCAATAGTCAACTGTTAGTTGATGTCAATCAAGGCAATGTAAAAATAAGCGGTACGGTAACCACTCCAGGGCAATTGGAGCAAATCCAGCCCTTGGTGCGGTCGATGGAAGGTGTTAAGACAATTAATGTAGAAGTTACCCTAAAAATTTCTTCCAATTAGCTTTCGGTTTCCCCCTATTCTTGCCAGTATGGGGGGATTCTGTTTCAAGTTTCCCGAGATTTTGCTGATTTGGGGCATAAATGACCAGGGGGAGCTATGTTAGTGGCAAATTGTTTGATTGATGGTGGTTGAGTAAATCCAAGAGTCTGTTGTTTTTAAAGATTTATATCGTATTCAAACAAATCCACCCAAAAATCCACCGGGCATTTTCTACAGTTGGAGCAGGGACGGAAATTATTCGCTAAATTTAGCAAAAATAGTTTCTGGCCGTTTCCATTTCATTTCTTAATTTTAGGAGTACGTTATGGGCTTGAAAGATAAGGCCAAAGCCACCGCTAAGAATATTGAAGGTAAAGTCCAAGAAGGCATTGGTAACCTAACCGGAGATACACAAAACCAAGCGGCGGGCAAAGCCAAACAAGTGGAAGCTAGTATTGATCACTCCGTTGAAGATGCTAAGGATGCAGTTAAAAAAGCAATTGATTAACTACTTGCTATAGCCTCTTAATTTTGAGTTGGTACTAAATTGATCGTCAGTTAAACACGCCATAAAAAAGTGTGATAGATCATCGAGAAGCTGAGTAAGGTTGGTTTCTTGATGATTATTTTCCCTACATTTCAAGAGAAATAATTATGTCACAGCAACATGCCGTTGGTACTTTTCCTAACTATGAAGTCACTGAAACAGCTTTAAGGGAATTAAGGCTTAATAACTTTGCTATGGATCTAGTTTCCGTGGTTGGTCTAGATATTCATCAACGCACTGAAATGGCCGGAGCCAACACCAGCAATCGTTTAGTTAGCCTCGGTAATTTAGAATCCCAGAATAATCAAGCGGGGGAAAAAGCAGTAGAC
>NZ_JADEWJ010000046.1:0-17945 GCF_015207725.1 Synechocystis sp. LEGE 06083 | reverse complement strand
GAGGAAAGGGATGAACGATCGCCAAACTTACCAGCAGACCGAGGAGAAGATGGCGCCAAAATGGCTTCCTGTAATAGGGCAAAATCCCTTGAAAGATTGAGGCGATCGCCATGGTGCAATGGTGGGGGGAGTAAATTAAAAAAAGGTTGAGTAAAAGACAAAGTTAAAGTTGCCTTAAATTTGACCTATCCTAGCGGTTTTTCTGCGTCAAAATGGGCAATTTTTCGGCTGAACCAGGGTTAAGGAGATGTTTCCCAGGCAAAGTATTGTAACAAGGGTTCTGGGGATAATCCCGTTGGTGTTTATCATAAAAGGTAGAAAAGCAACCGGGGATCAATGCAGAGCAGGGATAAAAACGCGTTAAAACTTCCCGGTTAATCATATTTTGAGCTGGTGTCTGAGCTCGACAAGTTAATCAAACAAACGGACGTTGCCTTGGTGGGGAGTGGTAACGGCGTGGCTTATTGTCCGGAGGAAAGGGGTTATGGTTACGAATGCAATTACTGACAACCGTCGGCGGGTGGTGATTTTAGGAGCTGCGGGGCGGGATTTTCACAATTTCAATCAGGTCTATCGGGATGATTCCCAGTATGAAGTGGTGGCCTTCACCGCTACCCAGATTGCCGGCATTGCCGATCGCCGTTATCCGTCTGGTTTAGCAGGGACACTTTATCCGCAGGGCATTTCCATCATTGAGGAAGGGGAGTTAGAGCATTTTTGCCGGGAAAATCGAGTTGATCAGATTGTATTCGCCTATAGTGATGTGCCCCACCAACAGGTAATGCATCTCGCCTCCCGGGCCTTGGCGATCGGAACGGATTTTGTTCTCCTGGGACCAGATCAAACCATGATCAAAGCCATAGTGCCGGTGATTGCGGTGTCGGCGGTGCGTACCGGCTGCGGTAAATCCCAGGTGAGTCGCTGGTTATCCCAACGGTTACGCCAACTGGGTTTAAGGGTTTGTGCCATTCGCCATCCCATGCCCTATGGCAATCTAGAAAAGCAGACAGTGCAACGGTTTGCCACCTTAGAAGATTTAGACCAGGCCCACTGCACAGTGGAAGAAAGGGAAGAATACGAGCCCCATATCTTAGCCGGCCATGTGGTCTATGCCGGGGTGGATTACGGCCTAATTGTGGAAAAAGCCTCTTTAGAAAGTGATGTCATTCTCTGGGACGGAGGTAACAACGATTTTCCCTTTGTGCGACCGGATTTACACATTGTGCTGGTGGACCCTCTCCGACCTGGAGATGAAAATTTATACCATCCAGGGGAAACGGCGCTGAGGATGGCCGATATTGTCTTAATTCCCAAAACTGATGTGGCTACGGCCGCCCACATTGCCCAAGTTCGGGACTCCATTGCCCAGTTAAACCCCAGTGCCAAAATCATCCAGGGGCGATCGCCGTTACGGTTAGAACCACCCTTGGATCTGCGGGGCAAACGGGTCATTGTGGTGGAAGACGGCCCCACTACCACCCACGGAGGCATGGGCCATGGTGCGGGCTACCAAGCAGTTAAGGACATTGAAAACATTGCAATAGTTGACCCCAGACCCTACGCTGTGCCGGAAATCGCAGCAGTTTACGCTAAATTTCCCCATTTGAGCCAAATTTTGCCCGCCATGGGTTACTTTCCTGCCCAATTAAAAGCTTTGGCCGATACCCTCAATGCCGCTGACGTGGATGTGGTGGTGTCCGGTACCCCCAGTGATCTGGGTCGGTTAATTGCCCTGAATAAGCCATTGGTGCGGGTTTTTTACGATTATGCCGAAGCGGAAGAACCGGGATTAGGCAGCGCTGTGGATTTATTTTTAGCCCAACGGGGGCTAGGGGGCAAAGTCCATGACATCTCCTAACCAAAACCCCAGACCCATTGTCATTGCTTTGGGGGGTAATGCCCTGTTGCAGAGGGGCCAACCTCCAGAAGTGGAAATTCAGAAAGCTAACATTCGCGTTGCGGCCCTGGCGATCGCCAAGGTGGTGCAGGAATATCCTGTAGTGGTCACCCATGGTAATGGCCCCCAGGTGGGTTTACTGGCCCTGCAGGGAGAATGTGAAAAATCCTGTAAGCCCTACCCCCTAGACGTTTTAGGGGCAGAAACCGAAGGCATGATCGGCTATCTCCTGGAACAGGAATTACGCAACCAACTGCCCGGCCGGGACGTGGTCACCCTCTTGACCCAAATTGTGGTCGATCGCCAGGATCCAGCTTTTTTGCGCCCCAGCAAACCCATTGGCCCCATTTATGACCTCCCCCAGGCCCAACAGTTGGCCCAGGCAAGGGGGTGGGCGATCGCCGCTGACGGCCAAGGTTATCGTCGGGTGGTAGCTTCCCCGGAACCGCAACGCATCATTGAGCTACCCACCATTCAACTGCTAGTCAACAGTGGTGCCCTGGTAGTATGTGCCGGGGGCGGGGGCATTCCCATTGTGGTAGATGAAGCCGGGGGCATGCAGGGGGTGGAAGCTGTGATCGACAAAGACTTGGCCGCCGCTCTGTTGGCCAAAAATCTCCAAGCCCAGGGGTTACTACTCCTCACCGATACCGATGGTGTGTATGAAAACTGGGGCACTAATTACGCCCACCGTTTCGAGCAAACCACCCCGAAAAATCTACGCCGTTACCGTTTTGCGGAGGGTTCTATGGGACCAAAAGTGGAAGCGGCCTGTCGCTTTGTGGAAGGCACTGGGCAGTGGTGTGGCATTGGCCAGCTAGGGCAAGCCTGGGAAATCATCCACCAGCAGGGAGGTACAATGATCACCCCTTAGGCGCAGTTCTTGGTTTTCCACTTACCTTACTGACGGTCAATGGCAACATCAGAGAAATGAATGGCTAGGTTACAGAGCAACCCTGGGAGAATAGGGCTTCGAGCCTTATGCCCTCAACAAAATAATAATGGTTCCAGCGATTATCTCAGACTTCTCAAACGTCACCTTAATTGTTCAATTAGGAAACAGTGAAATAATGTTGTAATTTATGTTTTCTTGAGTTTTTATCAAATTCTTTTTGAAGTTCATCACGTCGAGTGCGGCTGATTCTTGTCCATGTGGTAGTTTCTTTGGGGTCACGACTAATACTAAAACTGTGGCCTGACTGTATGCCAACAAGATTGGTCAAAATGAAGCGGTCATGGATTTTATCCCAAATGAAAACATCCACCTCTAATTTCTGAGGTTGAATGCAGGATTCTAAACGTCTACGAAACAGTCTTTCAAAATCAGCCACTGTCATACCTGACCCAAGGTGAGAAAGATGTATTTCAATCAAGGGAGGATCGTCAGATTGATTGATTGCCTTTAAAATATGGTCAAATTCTTGATAATCAGGTTGATTTGGATTGAAATATGGGTCAATAAAAATAAATGAATTGGCATGGTTCAGAAGAATTTTTAAGTGCATTAAATAATCTTGAGTCTGTCGTCTTAAGCCAATAGAATGGCTCCGATTAGCCCACCAATCTGCTTTTTCAAGATTTTCAATAGATGCGATAAGTCCCAAATGAGAATCGACAGGTTGAGATTTAATTATTTTAACCGTATTCTTTGAGGCAATGATTCCATCAAAGGGCTCTTCTTTATAGGAGGCTATCGCCTCCTCAAACTATTCTTCTAAGGAAGTTGGATTATTGGCTCTAGCGGATTTAACAGGGCGTAGGTATTTGTTTTTTATAAAAGCATCAAGAATATACTTTGTATTGGCGTGTTTTGTAGGTAAATTCTTAACATATTGTAACCATTTACCATTATAAAGATTACGAATTAAAGCTTCTTCATGGAGTAGATTCTCTTTCAAACTTTTGAGATACAGAGCGCAAATAGTTGTGCTTTCGTAGGCAGATTGATCAAAAACACAAGGCGATAAGGCATATTCTGAGACGATCATTAGGCAAATACCTCTTCCAATCCTTCTTCAAAGAAACCACCAGGCCAAGACTTTTTAAGTTCCCCTTTGCGATTCAGGGGCATTTCCAAGACTATACTCCCTTCAGGATCAGGATCAACAAAGATTACTGAAATATCGTCAGGCGTCACGGGGGAAATGCCTTCAGGAAGCTCTTCATAATAAGTTTCCCGCATTCGCCGCATAATTCGCAATAAGAGGTGTTCACTGTGGGTTTCGAGGATAAATCGGTTTTGTTGTTGTCCAAGAGCTGATTCAATAAATACATCTCCGAGTTCTGCTTGGAGCTTAGGATGGAGGTGGATCTCCGGTTGTTCAATTGCGACCAGAGAGTCTGATAAACCATAGCTGGAGACCAGAATTGGAATTACTTGGCTGATCCCAATGCCCACATCTCGATGGCTAACAACGGTATCAGAACGTTTGTCAATCAAAACTAGGTCTGATACCTTATCGCCTATTCTATCGTTAAGCTTATCAATCCAGGTTTCTATTGCGGTATTAATATCACTTGTAGTATCAATAATTTCTTGAATATCGGGAAGAATTGCATCAGGTTTCTCAAAGTCAAGAGTTGATGATTGGATAATATCTGCAATTCTCTGGACTTCAGCAAGAGTACTTGTATAACTTGTACTATTTAATCCCATGATTAAGAATGCTAAAAAATCATGCAGTTCTTTATTGACAATGGAAGGTAACTCTTTTTCTAGTTCCATCGTCGGTAGTAAGGAACGTACTGCAATTTCATAGGGGGATTTCATTCGCTCTTCATCCCCTAACCAGAGATTAACCTTACGACGGACTTCAGAATCCTTTAAGAGAATATCCCATGCAAATCCGCCACCGGAGTTCCAATTATCATCTTGTTGACGAGAAAAAGCAAAATGACGGGGGGGGTAGGTACGAAAGGGGCCAAGATAGCGAAATGTCTTGATTTCAGTTTCAATTTCGTTAATTATCCCTTGAAGTAATTGATTAAGATGATAAAGAAAGAATTTTTTTATATCGCTTAGAAGGATATCCCATTGAGGATCATCTAAGGGATATTCAATCTTATTTGAATAATATTCTAAATTTTCGCTTTCAATTTTTAAATATTGAGGAAAGAAAGAATCAATCTGAGAAGTAATATTGGGAACAATTTCGTTAAGAATTACTTTGATCTCTTCGGAAGTAGAAACCGAGAAAAGCTCTAATTTGATAATAGTAGTGATTAGTTGTTTGATAATAGGATGTTCTAAGTTAAGGCTATCTAACTGTAAGTTCCCCTGATGTCGAAAGGTCATGGACAAGACAGTTTCTTGATCTGCTTCTAAAGTAAAAGCTCTGATTGTAACTTTTTCAAACTTGGTAATTTTTTCTGTTATCTGGGGAGGGATTCCAATTCCAATGCGAACAGTTATTTGTCTAATATTGCTCATTAGCTCAGTTAATTCAATATCAGAAAAATTTAGTTTTTGAGGATCGAGATCAACAGCCCACTGGACTTGAGAGGTGCGATCGCGCTTATAGACGTATTGACCAAATCCGCCCAGATCAACCGAGTCACCACCTACTTTCGTTTGATGAACATCAAAATCACCCTCCTCCGTCATTGCATGGTGGGCTAGTAACAAGCTATGCAAAATACTCGATTTACCAGAGCTATTGGCTCCATAAATGAGGGTGATAGGACGCAATGGAATACTTTGAAGATCTGAGAAGGCTTTAAAGTTACCAATTTTTAAATTATTAATTGATTGCCCTTTTTTTGTCGTAGCAATCTTATTTTTTATTGATTTTTCAGATATTGCTCTCTCTAGTTTAAATCTTTCTCCTGAAATGATATTTCTACTCTTTTTTATATGGGAAACTGTAACAATTTTAATATTGTAGTCTGATGCTGCGATTGCTAAACCCATCGACATTTCTTTAGTTCCACTTGTGCAGCCAGCAAAAATTTCTGCATTTGAGTTTAAATCTTTCGCAAGTAATATACTTTCGATGGAAATTCGATAACATTCCATCATATCATCAGGATTGTTAATTGTTTTTATCTTAAAATTTGAACCTAAATTAACTTGGGTTGGTATATTTGGTAACTTTTCATCTGAGTTAAAACCAGCTCTTATCTGACAAGGGGTATCTTCTCCAATAACCTGATTTATTGTTCCTTCCGCTCCATCGACACAAATAAAGATTACGTAATCGGCACTAACTTCTTTAATTGTTTCTGTTACCGGCGTGCATATAGTTCCGACTGAGGTAATTAAAATCTTTTTGGGCAAGTTTTTTTTAGCCATAATACTTTTGCTGAATTTACTTTTCTAAGTGTTAAGCTTTTAAGCTTGTCGTCTTAGTGTCAAGATGTTTAAAAAGTTTAATCAGTTATTGATTTTTTAATTCTATTGTTTTAACTAATTCAGTAACTTTGTTGAGAATGTTCTGGGCAAGCTTGAGAGATAATCTTGTTCTACTATGTAAGTTTGGCACGATATCATTATAGTCTGCTTGGTTTCTCTCTTGACGCAAGCGACTTAAGTCGTTGGCAATTTCTCTCATTGGCGGATTGTTATGAGCGAGAGCTTGAAATGTTGTGGCGACAAATTGATGCTCGTTTTCACCGCGTTTTGAGGTTTCGTTGCGATGGTCTCTAAGGTAGTTTCTGGCGATACAAAACGCAGCATAGTAGGCTCGACTGATGGAGGCGCGTTGTCTGGCCTCATTGGTTTCCGCTTTGATGAGGTCTTGGGCTAGGGTAAAGTATTCTGTCCAATCAAATTTCATCGAAGTCTATATGAATTTCTAGGTCATTATTCACTAAATCGGAAGCATCTAACCACCAATCTTGATCGAGTTGTTTAAGTTGATCAAAGGCGGTATCCGCATCGAGTTGGGTGTTAATAATGATAAAGAGCTTTTCCCAGTGAGGAATTTCAGGATCATAAACAATTTTAAGGGTAAGTTTTTCGTGAAGAAATTGTTTACGGATTTGTTTTTCGGCTT
The DNA here is from genome assembly GCF_015207725.1 of Synechocystis sp. LEGE 06083. Classification (NCBI taxonomy): domain Bacteria; kingdom Bacillati; phylum Cyanobacteriota; class Cyanophyceae; order Synechococcales; family Merismopediaceae; genus Synechocystis; species Synechocystis sp. LEGE 06083. The sequence goes on along the minus strand of NZ_JADEWJ010000046.1, from coordinate 11,054 downwards.
CTAGTAAGGCAAAGGTTAGATTTTTGTGTTGAGCTAGGTAAGCGAGGACATTGGTGGGTTCGAGTAAAGTGTATTTGTCGATAATTTGGTGAATAATCTGGTTATTGAGAGGGACTGAAGTTGTTTCTGTGGCTAGCATTTTGATTTAGTCCTTTGAATATGCATTAAGGTTTAAAAGAGAGTCGGCTGAAGGTTGAGGGCTTTGGTTTGGTGTTCCATTTCTTGTAAGAGTTCAGTCATGTGGGCTTCTCGCCATTTTGCAGTTAAGTCTCCTGAAAAAGCACGATAGAGAAGAATTTGAAATAAATTTTCTAGTTTATCTCTAGCTTGGGTTATTCCTGATAATATTTTTTGTAATTCTAAAGAAACTGCATCAAATTTTTTAAGACTTTCTTGAGATGGAATAAAAATAGGTAATTTCAAAAGATATTCTGTATCAAATTTTCTTGTGCCGTGACCTGCGGTTCCTACCTGTGACAAAATAAATTTACTTAATGCTTTTAAAGTTGCGTGTAAATAAGTAGAATTGATTTTATTACAGTTTGGTGTCAATGCTTTCATATCTTGATTAATTGTTAATCGAGTTCCTGCTAAAGCAATAGGAATCGTATGGGCTAAAATCATCCCTCTGACTACAATTAAAATTGATCCAGCTTCAACATATTTAACATTAGTCTCTTGAATAGCCAGATCGGTTATATGATCAATAGAATCATAAATAATATCTCTTTTCATGTCTTTTGCAGAAACCCAAGGAATATCACCGTCCCAATAATCTGGATTCTTTTTTGAAGGAGTTCCACCGCTTTGAATATTAACTAATTTTCCTAAAGGTTCTGTTTGCTCAATATCCCAATTTGCAGGATCGCCGAACATTTTAATAAATAAGGCGGGTAAAATGCGCTCTGATAGGGCATCGGCTTCGCCCCGTTGTTTGCGGAGTTCGTCAGCACGATCTAAAATTTCAACAATTCGCTTTTGTTCAGATAGTGGCGGCAGTGGAATATCCCAATTTTCTACCTGTTTAACAGTAATTCCTTTAACAGTTACACCAACACCTTGTCTTTCAATAGAATTAGAAATAGATTTAAGGTAATATAGCAGATAGTTGGGATAGATAACTTGAGAGCAAAAAAGAGCTTTCAAGTCTTGATTAATAGCAACATCTACAGTATTAATAACAACTTTACCTAATCCCATTCGAGTTGCCAAAATAATATTTCCCGCAGGAATAAGATTGCTGGCACTTAATTTAATAGCCTCCTCATTAATATGTTCCTGCGTGTCACTTAAATATATTTTGTCTGATAAATCTTTAATCGTAGCCCAAGGAATATTTCCGTTATAAAATTCTGGGTTTTCGCGGCGAGGCGTCCCACCGCCTTTTATTTTTACAATATCTCTAAGCTTAACTTTTAACCATTCCATAAAATCAACCTCTTAAATTTGGAAATAAGTAATCTTTAATCCCCTAACTAATTTCCTGCAAAAGCCTTTCTAAACCAAAGGCAATTTTTCGCTCAATTTCCAAAACCTCAGTGATCAAAACCGTCGGATCATCATCCGAAACCGCTTCAGCTACCTGGGGCTTATACCGTCCCGCCGCTAAATTGTAATCATTAGCGATCACCGTCTCCAAACTCGCCCACCAACAACGGGGTTCTTCAGTACCCGCCGTTAATAACGTTCCTGTCTCAACGCCTGGGGGCTGCCTAAAATCCGAAGCCTTATAATCATGCCAAGCCCTTAACAAAGCAGGAATATCATTGGCATCAGGCGTTTCAGGTCGTCCTCCCCCCGTAATCTTATCGGGATCAAAACCGTCATTTTTCACCTCATAAAACCAAACCTGCTTCAGACGATTAGACTCAGGAGCAAGAGGCTTACGAAATACCAAAACCGCCGTTTTTACTCCCGTATAGGGCTTAAAGACCCCCGCCGGTAACGACACCACCGCCAACAAATCAAAATCCTTCAATAACTTTTGTCGTAAATCTGTATGGGCATTAGTCGAACCAAACAATAACCCCTCTGGAACCACCACTGCACAACGTCCCCCTTCTGCCAATGACTTCATAATCGCCGCGAGAAACAATAACTCACTTTTCTTAGAATTTGTGGGTAAATCTTCTCGAATTGAATCCTTGGGTAACGTTCCCGCAAAAGGAGGGTTTGCTAAAACAACTTTGTACTGCCGCTTTAAATCATCCTCACTCAGTCCTCCCAAATCCGATAACACATTCGATAACTTGATCTTGGCATTACGGGCATTGTGCAGCACCAAATTCATGATCGCAATGCGTAACATCTGCCGTGAAACGTCAAAACCGTAGATAGAAGCTTCCAAAATTCCCCAGTCGGGTAGCTTGTCCCCTATCCCCTTGCGATAGGTTTGCAGATTAGCAATCTCCTTTTTCACCTCCGCTAGACTTTGACCCCGCTTATCCAGCCAGTCCTCTCCATAAATAGGGATTTCCACAGGAGACTCACTATACTTCGCCGCAATATAGTCCAACGAATCAATTAAAAACCCCCCCGTCCCCATTGCCGGATCGCAAATACTCTCCCCAAACTCTGGATCAACCATCTCCACCATAAAAGAGCGAATCTGGCGGGGAGTGCGAAATTGACCATTTAACGCCGATTGCCCCAAATGGGTCAGTAAATATTCAAAAATATCCCCCTTAATGTCCTGCCCTAACTTGCTGAGTTCCAGGGAATCTAACTCATCCACCACCGTTTTCAGTACATTGGGATCGGAAATTTCTAACACCGCATCTCGAAAGTAATCCGCGACCTTCGGCGCATCCTTAACCAAGGAATTAGCCATATAGGGAAATACCTCATCTCGCAGAAAATCCCTGAGATCCATCCCACTCTTAAATCGCCACTTTGACCACCGATACCGTTCCGCTTGCTGAGGAAACAGAAATTTTGTCCCTTCGCTCTTACCTGTCAAACGGGCCTGAATTTCCCGCTGAGCATCTTCCTCATCCAATAACTTCAAGTAAATCAAATAGGAAATTTGTTCGATATAAGTCACCGGATTGGTGATCCCCCCCGCCCAGAGGGTATCGGTCAAACCATCTAATTTGCGCCGTAAGTCTTGATCCATAACCTTTTCAGAATGTCCCTAACCGTCGGTTCCTGTTCTATCGTTGAGAAAAACGGAACGATTTAAGTCCTCAAACAAGTCTCTTAACCCCTGCTCTCCAAACAATTCTATCCCTAAGCCTGCGGCATTCAACACTGACAGAGGCGGCTGGAAGAGATCTTCAAGGTTTAGTTGTCCCTTAGCAATACCGCGATTTTTTAACAAAGACAGGTATTGGGCCTGTTCCGGGGTAAAAGACTTGGCGATCAACCAAGCGCGGAAAATTTCTTCCTTCTGCTCTGCCAAGCTCTTAATCTTAACCAGTTTCAGGGCCGCTTTAATAAAATCAATCAAATTACTTTGCTGGTTGTTGTAGGCTCGGCGTAAATTCTCCTCATTAAAGTAATACCTGGGTTGGTTAAGCTGTTGCTCTAACTGGGTTTCTTCCTCTTCCGTCAAAAACGCACCTGCTCGAATTTTTTGCAAGATGGGATCATCAGCCACTTGGTTATTGATCGTTTCTTCCCAAATGCTGACGTAACGCCGTTTATCCAGTTGTTCCCCATCATTGCCGATTTCCACATACTGCACCGCCTCCTTCCAGTGATCGCCGATTCCCAATTCGATTAATTCTCTGGGAGGATGGGGGCCACCACCAGAACCGCCCGAACTGCGACCTGTTCCCGTACCCGCAAAAAAATCCTCATCGCTGTCGTTGAAATATTTGTGATTGCGGAAAAAGTCATAGATCATGAATCGCTGTTTGCCAATATGGGGCGCGACCCTGGTTCCCCGACCTCGAATTTGCTGATATAAAATCGGGCTACGAATACGACAACACATGACCAAATGCAACACTTCCCGACAGTCAAAGCCTGTACTGAGCATATCCACACTGACCGCAACCTGGGGATAATCCTCGTATTTAAAACGGCGAATCAAGTCATCGGCATTGGCTACATCACTGGTGATCACCTCTGCGTATTTTCCTTTACATTCGGGATGGAGTTCATTGAGATAACGGGTTAATCGGGCCGCGTGACTTTTCGTGATGGCAAAAACAATGGATTTACCAGGGCCAATTTTCTGACCAGGGGCTAATTCCAAATAATTTTCCCAAGCCAGCCGATCAAATTCCTCCATCATTAGGCGATTGGTGTCTTCATTCGTCCATTTGCGCTCAAAGGCCGCTGGATCATACTCCACACCGTCTTTCTCGGCCCCATCTGCCAGTATTTCGGTGATTCCCTTAGCAAAGGTATAGGGGACTAAATACTCACTCTTAAAGGCATCCTGAATGGGATAGGAAAAATCAGGCTGTTCATTGCGACATTGATAAAAATTAAAGGTATTGCGGTCAATGTAGCCTGCGGGAGTTGCCGTCAAGCCTAAATGAAACGCATCAAAGTAGGTCAAGGCCGTTTGCCAGGCTCCATAGATAGAGCGGTGACATTCATCGGCAATCACAATGTCAAAATAACCACTGGTAAATTCGGGGTAACGCCCAATCATCGTCTGCAAAAGGGCGATCGTGATTTGTTTCTCCTGTCGAACGATGCCAGGCTTTAGCCAATAGCTGTCGTATTGCAGGAGAATATCGGTGATAGATTCCCTCGCCTGTTTGGCTAGTTGCTCCCGATCCACTAAAAACAGAATTTTTTCCGCAATCCCCGCATCAATCAACCGTTTGATTTGCAAACAAATTAGGTCAGTTTTTCCTGTTCCCGTTGGTAATTCAATCAAAAAACGTCGTTTACCCAACTCAAGAGCATGATCCATTGCTCGCATTGCTTCCTGTTGGTAGGGACGCACTTCACGGGTTTCCCCTTGCTGTAGGTAGTAGTCAGGAATGGCAATCGTGGCTAAGGGTTTACGATTTGAGCGCATTTCAACCAAACGCTCTAGATCTCGCCTTGAAAAAAAAGAATTAACGAGCCGAGCATCGTCATTAAGGTAATCCCAAAAATAAATCAGTTCTCCATTGGTCAAGAAAATAAAGGAAGCTCTTAGATTTTGGGCATAGGGTAGGGCTTGCTGTTTTGCTGTATAGGGATCAATCGCATTTTTTTTTGCTTCAATAACGGCCAGCGATCGCCCTCTTTGATCCAGCAACACATAGTCAGGTTTGCCTACCTCAGTTTTTATTTCCGTCACAACCTGAGATTTGTCGGCAGGATTCCACCCCGCTTGCCGTAGCTGGTCATCGATGATGATTCGGGCATCAGTTTCGTTACTCAATCTACCAACCTACTTTTGATTCTCCAAACATAAAAATAAAATGGCCAAATGTCTTGATTACAGATTTTACTGCCAATCCGAACACGATTAACGCAGCTAAAGTACAAAGGAAGCTGTTGGTTAGATAAAGACCCATTTATTCCACACGAAAATAGGGGGAGGGCCTAAATGGATCTTGTTCTTTGTCATAGAAACTGACCACAATAGTCGAAACCTTGCCAAAAAACAGCTTAGGTGATTCATCCCTAAATTTCATCCCAACCAGCTACCCCAGAAGACATCACATAGCTAGTCACCGTTGCTTCAAAGAAGTTCGCCTTGGTGTGGGCTTCTTTTTTCGTATCGGAAAAACGCTCCAAGTGGGTGTAGGGACTTTTTCCATAGCGGGGTTCATTGTAAAGGGGATCCAAGCCGATCGCCCGCAGACGACTGTTAGCAAGGTATTTGGTGTACTGTTCCGTACTAGATTCTGTAATGCCGAGAATATTGTTGCCAACAATGTGGTTAGTCCAACGACATTCAAACTCCACTGCCTTGTCAAACATTTCATAAATTTGATCTGTGGAGTGGGTGAAGACTTGCATCGCTTCGGGAATTAGCTTTTGGTAGAGACGCACGTGGCTCAACTCATCCCGGTTAATCATTTTAAAAATGTCGGCGGAACCGGGCATTAACATGCGGGAAGCCAGATTGTAAAAGTAAATGAAACCATTGTAGAAGTATAATCCTTCCAACAAATAGTCCGCCATTAAGGCGACAAAGTAATTTTCCTGGGTGGGATGATCGACATATTTTTGGTAGAGCATGGCGATGTACTCGCACCGTTCTTTTAACACCCGGTCTGTGCGCCAAAATTCGTACACTGTATCCCGCTTTTCTGTGGGAATAATCGTCTCGATCATGTACTGGTAGCTCTGGTTGTGCATGCCCTCCTGGGAAATTTGCTCCGCCATACAAAGGCTAATTTCTGGAGCGGTAACGCTACTTTTCAAATGGGGAATGTTACAAGTTTGGACAGAATCTAGAAAGGTCAAATAAGACAAAATCCCGTCGAAAGCATACCGTTCTTCGTTAGTTAAGTTCCAGTAATCAGTAACATCCTGGGTAATGTCTAAGCGCTGGGGAATCCAAAAGTTCTCTCTCATTTGCTGGTACAAACCCACTGCCCAGTTATAGCGGACATCGTTGAGTTGCATCAAGTTAGTGGTGTTGCCAAACCAAATGGTACGGTTCTCCACGGAATCGTTGCCAGTGGGGTTAAAAATGGGGGTCACAGGCATGGGCGCTGTGGGATTAACGGTGCTGACAACCATGGAATTTGGGCAGGGAGATTTGTGAACTGGCCTATTCTAACCTCGCTAGCAGATTTTTTCGAGCGCTTGAATTAATGGTGATTTCAAAAATCAGCACACTGTTTTCCCATTGGTTCAGAAAAGCCTGATTAGTTCACACGATCCAACTATCTCGACAAAGGCCACACAACTCTATACAATTCTTGTTTAGCTCGGCGCCGCCCCGCAATTTTTTAGAATTTTTTATGGCTCTTTCGCTACCGACAAGGGTGAACTGGTCCCCCATTCAGCGCTACTTAGAACTTTTACAGATATTAGTGGAGCGCAACCTGAAAGGCCGTTACCGGGGTTCCTTTTTAGGGGTTTACTGGTCATTGCTAAACCCCCTAATTATGACGGGGATTTATGCGGCCATTTTCGGCGCAGCCTTTGCCTCCTTTTATGGTTCCGCTCTGAACTATGTCCTGGCGGCCTTTACGGGGCTGTTGGTGATTAACTTTTTTTCCTCTTCCACCAGTCAAGCTCTGTCCAGTGTGGTGGCCAGTGGGGGGCTAATGAACAAGATCAAACTGCCCATCAGTGTTTTTCCCCTGTCCATGATCATTGCCAACGTTTTCCAATTTGTGGTGGGGCCACTCCCCCTATTGGCGATCGTGACTATTTATAAGTCTTGGGAGTCTGGCTGGTGGTTGGTCAATGCCCTTTGCCTTTTCTTTCCCCTCTTGGCCCTGAGCCTAGTGTGCACTGGGGTGGGTTTTTTTGTCAGTGCCCTTTATGTGTTTTTCCGAGATTTGCCCTACTTTTACGAGCTAGTTACCTTCATGCTCTGGATTGGCTCGCCTATTTTTTATCCATCGGAAATTGTGCCGGAACAAGTGCGTCGCTTTTTAGTCATCAACCCCCTGTTACCGATCATTGACAGTATTCGTCAAATTTCCCTGTCAGGGGATTTGCCCGAGTCTGGTTTGATCGTCCATGGACTATTAAATGGTTTAATCTTATTGGCCTTGGGTTGGTTCTGCTTTCGCTCCTGGCAAAAGAATTTCATGGATTTGTTGTAAAGCTAATTTTAGATGTCTGAAGTTATTCGTCTTGATAAGGTTTCTTTGTACCGTCGAACCCAGGAGGAGTTTTCCTACGACCTGAAGCGCACCGTACTATCTTTTATTGAAGGTAAGTATCGTAAGCCTTCCCGTAAGCTGATCCTAGACAATATAGATTTTACGGTGGTGACGGGGGAAAAAATTGGCATCATCGGCTCCAATGGTTCGGGGAAGTCCACTCTACTTAAGGTGATTTGCGGCATTTTGGAACCCTCCGCTGGCAGTCTAAGGGTAAGGGGAGAAATAGCCCCCTTAATTGAGTTGGGAGCTGGCTTTGACCCGGATCTATGTGTGCGGGATAACATCATTCTCTACGGCGTCATGCTGGGATTTTCCCGCCAGGAAATGTTGGACAGGGTAGATTCCATCCTTGATTTTGCTGAGTTGCAGACCCTGGGTGATATGCCGGTGAAGTCTCTTTCTTCGGGGATGTCGGCCCGGTTGGGCTTTGCCATTGCCACCGATGTGGAACCGGATATTCTAATTTTGGATGAAGTCCTGTCGGTGGGGGATGAGAGTTTTAAGCATAAGTCCCAGGCCCGCATGGATAAGCTCTGGGGGCACAACACTACTATTCTGGTAGTTTCCCATAGCCTGAGTTTTATCCAAGATGCCTGTCCTACTACCATTTGGCTAGACCGGGGGGTAGTGCGTTACATGGGCAAAACCTCCGAGGCGATCGGGCAATATCTGGAGGAGGTCAAACGCCACGACGCCCTCACTATCCCGCAATAATTCTGGCAAGTTGCCCCTTTTTTGCTTTACTGGGAACGGATATTTTTTGCTCAACAATAGTTAAAGAGAACATGGAGGAGTGATTATGAAAATTTTGATTACCGGTGGCGGCGGCTACATTGGTTCTGTCCTAACCCCCACTTTGTTGGCGGCGGGTTACGAGGTAACCGTGATAGACAACTTCATGTTCCAGCAAAATAGCTTGGCGGAATGCTGTCAGTATGAAACCTTTAACGTTATCCGGGGGGATTGCCGCAAGGAAGACCTTATTAAAGAACAGCTTAAAACCGCCGATGTAATCATTCCCCTGGCGGCCCTAGTGGGTGCTCCCCTGTGCAGTCGCGATCAAATTGGTACTAAAACCACTAACCAGACGGCGGTGGAAATGATCTGTCAACTTGCCAGCCCCCAACAGCGGATTTTGATGCCAGTTACCAACAGTGGCTACGGCATTGGGGAAAAGGGTAAATTTTGTACCGAAGAAAGTCCCCTGCGACCCATTTCCCTCTATGGGGTAACTAAGGTGGAAGCGGAAAAAGCGGTGTTAGCCCGGGATAACGGCATGACCTTTCGCCTAGCGACAGTATTTGGTATGGCTCCCCGAATGCGGGTGGATTTGTTGGTCAATGACTTTGTGTACCGCGCCTTTTACGACCGGGCAGTGGTTATTTTTGAAGGTCATTTCAAGCGCAATTATATTCATATCCGGGATGTGGCTAAGGTGTTTCTCCATGGCTTGGAAAACTTTGAATCCATGAAGGGTAAGCCCTATAACGTTGGTTTGGAAGATGCTAATTTATCCAAGCTGGAACTTTGTGGCGAAATTCGTAAATATCTGCCCAATTTTGTTTATCTAGAAGCTCCCATCGGAGAGGATCCAGATAAGCGGGATTACATTGTTTCCAACCAGAGGATTTTGAGCACTGGCTTTACTCCCGACTGGTCTTTGGGACGGGGTATTCAAGAATTAATCAAGGGTTATACCATCTTGAGAAACAGCGTTTATTCCAACGTGTAAAAAGTGTTTGAACTCCCCCCTGATTCACCAAGTTGGGGGGAACTAGATACAAATCATCAACTGTTGGGGAATTTAGGGGGTAGATAACAACTTTATCAACGTGATGCCAAGGTTCAAGGGCGGATTAATACTCGACCAAGACAGAAAAGCTCGCCATTGTTTAGATCGAGGGATTCAAGATCCACATCTTCCCCTAAATCAACGGTCAAACGCTCTAAGTTTCGGTTGGCAATCGCCGGTAGTCCTAGTAGGGTAATGTCTTCGAGATGTAGGGTTTTGGGACTGGCCAATTGGAGGCGAGCCTGCACTAAAAGATCATGGCTTTGACCCTGGGGGTCTTGTACTTCACCCTTGAGCTGAAAAGATTGATTCTCCAAGGCGATCGCCTGCCAAAGGAAAGTGTAATTTTCTAACTGGCCCTGGGGATCTGCCACCCCCTGTTCCGCTAACAAAGCCACCAACAATTCCCCAAAAGCACCGGCCAGTAAGGTGGATGTTAGGGATGCCTGGAGATGGCTTTGGGAGATTTGTAACTCTCCACTGACCCGAATTGGTTCCAATAATTTGAGGGGCTTCCCCTTGATTACTTGACCAATGTTAATGCGGATATTTTCCCCCCGGAGTAACACCTTTCCTAGTTGTAGGCCTTGGTAAATGGCTCTATCACTGCTGAGGGCAACCCTGGGTACATAACCCCGCAAAATTTGTCGGTCTTTGCCGTCAATTTCCAACTCCAAACTCTCCACCGTTTCCACTTGGGAACGGAGCCAAAGCCTCAAGGCAGGGGCTAAAATTTTACCAATCAAATTACTGTCAACGGCTAAGCCCATGGGTTTGAAATTTAGTTGTTATCAAGCAAAGTTAACGGAACAAAAATTGAAAAATAAATAAGTTAGTCTGGGCAAATTCTCCATAAATACAGCAAACCTTGCATCAACTTAATCAGCATAAAACAGGCGTAATTCCTATGCTTTAAAAGTTTTACCGCACTACCTTAGATACTGTAACCGCTGTATCACTCATATTAATGGGAACTTCCTCCTTGCCAATCTAGGGGAAATTGGGCCTGTAATTCCCGCAACTCGTCCCGATGGGCGGTGATAGTTAGAGGATATTGCCCTGGATGGGAGGGTTGATCCGGGTCCCCCAATTCCAACGTAATCGCTTCTACCCTGGCCGCTTTTTGCCAGTAAAAAGTTCCCGCTAGGGGAGCTAACCAGAGTAGAAAGAAAAAGAGAAAACCCCGTTGGGGCCAAAATACGGCTAACACCAAAGCAAGGCAGAGCAGTCCTAGGGCCGCCAACAAACTCAAAAACACCGCTAAAAATGGACTAGCCTGTACATTCCCCTCAAAGGCGATCGCCTGTTGGACTGGGTCAATGTTGGTAATGCGGTAGGCCCGGTTATTGAAATAAGTTTTAATCTCATCCAATATGCCCGCCTGGGGATTATCGATCCAAGCCCGGATTTTCTGGGTTCGGTCTTTAACCGAAGAACGGATGAAAAACACCAAGCCAATCAGGGAAAAAATGGTAAAAAATAGGGTGGAGCCGAGAACGGGTAAATCCATAATA
>NZ_JADEWJ010000391.1:0-2419 GCF_015207725.1 Synechocystis sp. LEGE 06083 | reverse complement strand
GTGGCACCCTTTCCCCTACCCTGGAAAAGGCGATCGCCTTGGGTTATGTTCCCCCGGAACTTGCAAAAGTAGGTCAGGAATTGGAGGTGGAAATTCGGGGTAAAACCTATGGGATAAAAGTAGCGAAAAAACCCTTTTATCGTTCTGCTCACAAACCTCGTTAGTTGGCAGTTTTACAACTGACTAGCTTGCCGATCGCCATGGGAAATTACCTTAAAAATTGTCAGAATTGAAACCCAAGATCAATGTTACGCATTAGCGAAATCAAACTCCCCCTAGACCATGACGACACAGCCCTGGCACAGGCCATTCTCAAAAAGCTGGGCATTAGTAAAGAACAATTAACCAGTTACACCATTTTCAAACGTAGTTATGATGCCCGCAAACGAGGCCATATTCTGCTGGTCTATATCGTTGACGTAGCAACACCCCAAGCGGAAAAGTTACTGGCCAAATTTGCCGGCGATCGCCAGATTGCGCCCACCCCAGCCATGACCTATGAGTTTGTTGCCCAGGCCAAACCAGGTCAAGTAGTCGAAGGAAAACGGCCCGTTGTGATTGGGACAGGCCCCTGTGGCATGTTTGCCGGTTTACTACTGGCCCAGATGGGTCTGAAGCCGATTATTTTGGAGCGGGGTAAATCAGTGCGGGACCGCAGTGTGGACACATTCCGCTTTTGGGTGAAGGGAAAACTCAATGCTGAATCCAACGTCCAGTTTGGAGAAGGGGGAGCAGGGACTTTTTCCGACGGCAAACTCTATAGCCAAGTACGGGATCCAAACCATTACGGCCGCAAGGTGTTGGAGGAATTTGTTAATGCCGGAGCCGATCCCGAAATTCTTTACATCAACCGACCCCACATTGGCACCTATCGCCTCGTGAAAATTGTCCAGAATTTACGTTCCACCATAGAAGAGTTGGGGGGAGAAATTCATTTTCAAAGCCATGTTACCGACATCAATATCCAACAAAATCAAGTGCAGGGGATAACCCTGGAAAATGGTCAGTATATTGCCACTAACCATGTGGTGCTAGCGGTGGGGCACAGCGCCAGAGACACTTTTCAAATGTTATTTGAACGAGGAGTCTATATAGAAGCCAAGCCCTTTTCCCTCGGTTTTCGCATTGAGCATCCCCAAGCCCTCATTGACCAATGTCGCTATGGTCCCCAAGCTGGCCATGCCCGCCTTGGTTCCGCCGACTACAAATTAGTTCACCATTGCCAAAACGGGCGATCGGTTTACAGCTTTTGTATGTGCCCAGGGGGCAAGGTAGTGGCCGCCGCTTCCGAACCGGGCAGATTAGTCACCAATGGCATGAGCGAATACGCCCGGGATGAAGCTAACGCCAATAGCGCCATTGTGGTGGGCATTAATCCGGAGGAAGATTATCCAGAACACCCGTTAGCGGGCATTGCTTTGCAGCGATTTTGGGAGGAACGGGCTTTCCAGTTAGGGGGAGCAAATTACCAAGCTCCGGGGCAATTGGTGGGAGATTTTCTGGCCAATCAACCTTCTATCAAATTTGGTTCCGTTCTACCTTCCTATAAACCGGGGGTAAAACTGGTCAACCTGGGGGAAAGTCTGCCCGATTATGCGATCGCCGCTTTGCGGGAGGCCATTCCCGCTTTTGATAAAAAAATCCGGGGTTTTGCCATGGAAGATGCTGTGTTAACTGCGGTGGAAACCCGCACTTCTTCTCCCATTCGCATTAAACGGGGGGATGATTTCCAAAGCATCAATACGCTTGGTCTTTATCCCGCCGGGGAAGGGGCCGGTTACGCTGGGGGGATTTTATCCGCTGGCATTGACGGTATTAAAGTAGCAGAGGCGATCGCCTTGGATTTTTTTGCTAAAGTTGACATCTAAGCAGAATAATTTTTTAACACCAAACCTAGCTAGGGTATTGATAAAGTTAATGAATAACTTAGAACAAATTGAAACGCAAGTTAAACAGCTAAATCCCTCGGATTTCGCCAAATTTCGAGAATGGTTCCATGAATATGATTGGCAGGCCTGGGATTGTCAAATTGAGCAAGACTCTAAGTCTGGTAAGCTAAAAGCTTTAGCGGAAAAGGCATTGGCAGACCATAGTGCTGGTCAGACAAAAGTGCTTTGAACCATCACAGGAACTCTGATTTCTGGTTTTGTTATCGCCATCTGCCAGAAGAAATTCAGAGACGGGCAGATAAGGCTTATCAATTACTAAGTCAAAATCCTCGCCATCCCTCACTTCATTTCAAAAAAGTGGGAGAACTATGGTCTGTTCGAGTCGCCTTGCATTATCGAGCATTGTCGATTGAAACCGATGACGGCTATGTTTGGTTTTGGATTGGTACACACGAAGATTACGATAAGCTATTGGGCTAACGGTATCCTCCCAAAGCTAAGCCATCAGCGGCGCAAAATTCCCCACCCCG
>NZ_JADEWJ010000045.1:0-18002 GCF_015207725.1 Synechocystis sp. LEGE 06083 | reverse complement strand
AGCTAGTACTTAGTCAATTTATGGATACGTTAAATGTTAAGGGCATTCGCGCCTATGGTTACACCGGCTACTTTGATGCGGAACAGTTCTTGGGGCAATGGTTTGAGGTTGATTTAACCATCTGGATCGATTTGGCTAAGGCTGGGCAGAGCGATGACCTGAACGATACTCTCAACTATGCTGATGCAGTGGCGATCGTACAAAAGCTCATCCGTGAGTCCAAGTTTAAAATGATTGAAAAACTAGCCGAGGCGATCGCCGATGCCATTTTGGGAACGGGCAAAACCCAGCAAGTCAAAGTGGCCCTGACTAAATGCCAAGCTCCCATTCCAGATTTTGATGGGGATGTGACTTTGGAAATTCTCCGGAGTCGCTAGGTTATTCAAAGTGTTAACCATGGATTGGTCTAACATACTCAGTTTATTTGGGGCAATGTTGATCCTGGCTGCTGTTCCCAGTTTGAGTGTGTTGACTGTTTCAAGTAAAAGTGCCAGCGGTGGTTTTATCCATGGTTTTTTTGCTACCCTTGGCGTTGTTTTAGGCGATATTATTTTTATTCTTATCGCTCTCTGGGGCTTAGCTTTTTTACAGGGGGCGATGGGAGATTTTTTTGTCGTTCTTAAATATATCAGCGGCATTTATTTAATCTGGTTGGGAATCAACACCCTCCGAGCCAAAGTTAACAATCAAAACCTGACTAAGGTTGATGCCAAATCCCTCTCTTCTAGTTTTTCTGCCGGATTGCTAATAACTTTAGCGGATCAAAAAGCTGTCATTTTTTATCTGGGCTTTTTACCAACTTTTGTTGACGTTAATAATATTGCCTATCTTGATACCGTAGTCATAATTCTAACCGCAATTCTTACGGTGGGAGGGATGAAGTTGTTTTATGCTTTTCTTGCCCACCGATCAGGGCTATTAATCAGCAGAAAGAATAAGCGATTAATAAACTATCTGGCCGGCACTTTGATGATTTCGGTTGGTGTATTTTTGCTTACTTCGAGCTAATCAAAGCCAATCAATCGGGCAAATGTAATAAAAAAGTGATCGCCATCTCCACTATCAGGAAAACGGCGATCGCCAAAATTATTCAGGGCTATGGGACAAGGGGAAAGTTAATACTGGGTGACACTGGGGTCAACTTCCTGACTCCAAGCGGTGATGCCCCCTTTAACATTTATGCCTTCAATACCCGCTTGTTTAAGCAGAGTCAAAGCTTTAGCCGATCGCCCCCCCAATTTGCAGTGGGCAATTAAACGGTGACCATTGACCAAATTCCGCACTTTTTCTATGCCGGGGCCCTCTTCAATATCGGGTAAAGGCACCAATACCGCCCCTGGAATGCGGGCAATGTCATACTCATTGGGATTACGCACATCGATTAAAACGTAGTCATTGGCATCACTATCCAGCAGAGTTTTTAACTCCGTCACAGTCATTTCCGCCAAGGCCTGGGCATCGGCGGCTTCGGCAGCTTTGGCTTGGGGAATACCACAGAACTGGTCGTAATCAATCAGCTTTTCAATTACCGGCCGCACAGGGTTGGGACGCAATTTCAGTTCCCGGAATTTCATTTCCCAGGCGTTGAACAGCAGTAGGCGACCACTGAGGGTGTCGGGGGCACCAAGCATAATCTTGAGCGCTTCCGTGGCTTGAATCGTACCCACAATGCCCGGTAACACGCCTAAAACCCCTCCCTCAGAACAGGAAGGCACCATGCCCGGCGGCGGCGGTTCTGGATAGAGGTCACGGTAGTTTGGCCCCCCCTGGTAGTTAAACACCGTAGCTTGCCCTTCAAAGCGGAAAATGGAGCCGTAAACGTTTGGTTTATTCAACAACACACAGGCATCGTTGGTGAGGTACCGGGTGGGAAAATTATCCGTGCCGTCAATGACAATGTCGTAGGGGGCAATGATGTCCAAGGCATTGGCCGAAGAAATCTGAGTTTCGTAGAGGTCCACCTGACAGAAGGGATTAATTTCCAAGATGCGGTGCTTGGCGGACTCAATTTTGGGCTTACCAATCCACGAAGTACCATGGATAATTTGCCGTTGCAGGTTGGAAGTATCGACAATGTCAAAATCAACTAAACCGATCCGTCCTACCCCCGCCGCGGCCAAGTAGAGCAGTAACGGAGAACCTAGACCCCCGGAACCAATACAGAGGACACTGGCGGCTTTGATGCGTTTTTGGCCATCGAGGCCCACCTCCGGCAGAATGATGTGGCGGGAATACCGTTGGTAGTCGTCTTGAGAGAGTTCAATCTCTGCTAGGTTTGGGTTAAGCATTGCTGTTGTTCACGGAAAATCATCGTCGGGATCACTACCACAACGAAATTAACATTTTAATCTTTTTGGCGGCGGCACTACCATGGTTTTGGTGTGAAGATTGTTAAATAGCATTCTCATTTTTGTTTGGTTAACGATATGGCTACTATGCAGGATTCCCAGGATAAAAATGTGTTGGGTGGTGACCTCAAATGTTGTTGTAAGTCGCCTTTAACCGGGTTTTACCGCAATGGTTACTGCCAAACGGGACCGACGGATTTTGGTCGCCATGTGGTCTGTGCCCAGGTGACAGCGGAATTTTTGGAATTTTCTAAAGCCCGGGGCAACGATCTTTCCACGCCCCAACCGGCTTACCAATTTCCAGGGCTAAAACCAGGGGATAAATGGTGTCTATGTGCGGCCCGCTGGCAAGAAGCCAAGGATGCGGGCATGGCTCCCTTGGTGGATTTGAGTGCCACCCATGCTTCGGCGTTGGAGGTGATCAGCTTAGATGCTCTGATTCCCCATGCTTTGCCTGGACAATTTACCCCGGAAGAATAGATAGATGGTTGAGCAAATTATCGCAGAAGTTTCCGATTGGGATGCTTCTCCTGAGTTAATGGTCACCGCCCATGGGGAGCGACTAGACAAGTGGCTGGCGGAAAATTTACCCCAGTTGTCCCGGGCCCGATGTCAAAAATTAATCGAGTCGGGGCAGGTTTGGTGTAACGGAGTGATTTGCCAAAACAAAAAACAAATTCTCAAAGTTGGCGATCGCCTTTTGGTCAATATTCCCGATTTGGTCCCTTTGAATCTGGTGCCCCAGGCCATTCCCCTGGATATTTTGTATGAGGATGACCAACTGATCATTATCAATAAACCGGCGGGTTTGGTGGTGCATCCTGGCCCTGGCCATCCTGACGGCACGGTGGTTAACGCTCTACTGGCCCATTGTCCTGATTTGGCCGGCATTGGCGGTGTGCAAAGACCGGGCATTGTCCATCGCTTGGATAAGGACACTACTGGGGCCATGGTGATCGCTAAAACAGAATTAGCTCTGCATCATCTACAGGCTCAACTAAAAGAAAAAACTGCCCGCCGCCTATATTGGGGCATTGTGTATGGGGCTCCGAGGGAAATTCAGGGTACGGTGGCTCTGCCCATCGGTCGTCACCCTGGCGATCGCCAAAAAATGGGCATTGTGCCCCCAGAAAAGGGCGGTAGGAATGCTGTCACCCATTGGCGGCTATTGGAGCGGCTGGGCAACCATAGCTGGCTGGAATTTCAACTGGAAACGGGACGTACCCATCAAATCCGGGTCCATAGCAAACAAATAGGTCACCCTTTGGTGGGGGATAACCTCTACACTTCCCCCGGTAATCTCAATGTTAATCTGCCCGGCCAGGCTCTCCACGCCCACCAACTATCCCTCATTCATCCAGTGAGTGGGGAAACCATCACGGCGATCGCCCCGATGCCGGCCCATTTTGAGAAATTATTGGTCTACCTTAGGCAGAGAATCCCCTAAGAATTGGCCCGAACTCTCTCGGGAACATGGGGAAATTTATTACCGGGGCATAGTTCTAGCCATGGACATCCAAGCTAGACACCGGGGCATGGTGTTAGTAAGCGCCGTTATTGTTGGGGAAAAGCATTACCCCTAGGGTTTTGGCAATAATGAGCAAATCCAGAGTCATGGTGCGGTAGTAAACGTAATAGACATCAATCTGCACCCGCTCAGGATAGGGAATGTCATTGCGACCGGACACCTGCCACAGTCCCGTTAGCCCAGGCTTAATACTCAACACTTGGTTGATTTGTCGCCCATACTTGTGCAACTCTTCAGGCACCAAGGGACGGGGTCCCACCAAGCTCATATCCCCCTTGAGGACATTCCAGAACTGGGGAAATTCATCCAGGCTAGTCAACCGTAAGAACTTGCCAATCCAGGTAATGCGGGGGTCATTACGGAGTTTAAAATTCTTTTCAAATTCCTCCCGGGTTTGGGGACAACCGGCCATCAGTTTCTCCAACACCTCATCGGCATTGGTGACCATGGTGCGGAACTTAATGCATTTGAAACGTTTAAACTTGCGCCCTACCCTTTCTTGCACATAGAAAATGGGCCCCGGTGAACTGACCGCAATCATCAAGGCGATCGCCAGGTAAAGGGGGGAACAGAGAACCAATACCGACAGGGAGAAACAGATATCGAATACCCTTTTGGCCACGGTTCCGGTGAGGGAACTGGAGCGGGAACCTTGATACCTTCTCGGAGAGACCGTTGGATAAAATCCGCGTCTCATCAAAGCACGGAGGGCTTTTACAGAGATCGGCGAGCTATTAGCAGTCATCGTACTCCATCACACATCACACCATATCGTCCTAATCATAAAGCCTGAATCGACAATTGTTACGATTCTTTGCTAAATAACTGAGGACTCCCACCGCCACTAAGTCCGATGAGGAACCTGATGACAGTACTTTTCCAGGAACGCCAAATATGACGTTTGAAACATTCTAGAAGAAAAACGGTTTGCTTGCAGGAAACAGTTCTCTGCACTGATCTGATGGCTAAGATTGGAAAAAGTTTCCACTGCTTGCACTAAAGACGGCACCGTTTGTTGGTCAAACCAAAGCCCCGTCGCAGTTTGGGGATTTTTTTGATAATCCACCACCGTTTCCAAAGCTCCTCCTCGGCCAAAGGCAATGACCGGCGTGCCGCAGGCCTGGGCTTCCACTAGGGCAATGCCAAAATCCTCACAGGCCCCGTAAACAAAGGCTTTAGCCCGGGCCATGTAATCTTCCACTACGGCATTAGGTTGGGCCCCAAGAATTTGCACGTTGGGTTGGGCTAGTTCCTGTAAGAGAAGTAAATCGGGGCCATCGCCGATCACCACCAGGGGTAACCGCAACTGGTTAAAGGCCTGCACAATCAATTTGACCTGTTTGTAACTGACGAGGCGACAGACCGTTAAGAAGAAGTCATCCTTCTTTTCTCGGTAGGTGAAACGCTCCAAATTCACTGGGGGATAGACCACATCTGCTTCCCGCCGATAACAACGCCAAATGCGCCGGGCTGTGTGGTGAGAATTGGCCAAGAAATAATCCACCCGATTGGCGGAAACCACGTCCCATTGCCGCAATTGATGGAGCAGGTAACGGGTTAAAATTCCCGGCAGTCCCCGGCCCATGGAACTGTTATTCAAGTAGTCAAAGGTTAAATCCCAGGCATAGCGCATGGGAGTATGGCAATAGCAGATGTGGATTTGGTGGGGAGCAGTCAGCACCCCCTTGGCCACCGCATGGGAAGAGGAAAGAATGACATCATATTCTCCTAAATCTAATTGCTCGATCGCCAGGGGCAAAATGGGTAAATATTTCTGCACCCCCTGTTCCGCCCGGGGAAACCCCTGCAAAAAAGTGGTGCCAATGGAGCGGCCATAGAGGTAGCTCTGGGGATTGGTGGACTCAAAATCGATCAGGGCATACAGATCCGCCGTTACGTGGCTTAAAATCTCCTGCACCACCAACTCTGACCCCCCCGTTGCCTTTGGGGTGAGCCACTCGTGGACTAGGGCATATTTCATTCCTGAGATTCCTTAGGTTCTCCCTCTGAGTTTCATGGCCATTTCGTTGCGGGCGGGGGCTAACTCCAAGGCGGTTTCCTCCGTAATTCTGCCTTCCTGGTAGAGAGCAAATAGGGATTGGCTAGCGGTGACCATACCATCGTACTCACCATCCTGCATTAACTCGGCAATTTCATCGTACTTACCTTGGCGGATATAATCCTTCACTGTCTCTGTGTTAATGAGAATGTCATGGAAGCCGGCCCGTTTACCGTCGGTGGTGCGACATAAACCCTGGGCAATGATTGCCACCAGTGATTCGGCGATCGCCGTTCGCATGGCGGGCTGTTCTTCCGCAGTGTAGAGGGTCAAAATCCTTTCCAAGGTTTTAATGGCGCTGTTGGTGTGGAGAGTTCCCATTACCAAGTGACCGGTTTGGGCGGCTTTGAGGGCGGTGTTGACCGTGCTCCGGTCCCGCATCTCCCCAATCAGGATAATATCCGGATCTTCCCGCAGAGAAGCCTTGAGGGCATGGTCAAATTCCAAAGTGTGCATACCCACTTCCCTTTGGCGGATCAAGGAGCGACGACTTTGGTGCACAAACTCAATCGGATCCTCAATGGAAATGATGTGTTTAGCATGTTCTCTGTTGATGTAGTCCACCATCGCCGCCATGGTGGTGGATTTACCGGAACCGGTGGGCCCCGTCACGAGAATTAGGCCTTTGTGGGAGTTAGACACGGTGCGCAAAACTTCCGGCAACCGTAACTGTTCCAGGGTCAAGATCTTGAGGGGAATAATCCGCAGCACCATGGCGGAGCCCAACAAACTTTCCAGGACGTTAATCCGCACCCTGGCAAAATCGTATTGTTTAGCCCCGTCAAATTCCAATTCCCGTTTGAACCGTTGAATTTCATCCTCGGTGAGAATTTCCCTGAGCCAACTCATAAAGGTCTGGTGATCCGTTGGCTCATAACGCAGGGGCAGCATTTCCCCCCGGTCCCGCATGCGGGGCACTTCTCCTACCCCGACGTGAACATCGGAGAAACCTTGGTCAAAGGCACTGCGGATTAACTCCTCTAGACTGGGCTGCCCTGGCGATCGCCCTGGAGCAGCATGGCCAGGCGCCCGAGGACTAGTGGGCAGATTGGTGTTGGCAGAAAGTTGTTGTGGTTGGGGCTGGCTAATGCTGGGGGGGGCTGGCACAAACTGCGTTTCTGGAGCCATACTTTCCTGGCGAATGGAAGGTGCAGTCCGCCCAGGGGGATTGTTGGGCAGAGGGGGCAATGGAGGCACAGAGGGGCGGGGAGGTTGGTTCATGACGTTTTTTCACCGGATTTTGCACTTTTGCACAGCGGCCCCTGGTAAAACGTTGGTGCAGATGGGGGTAGCAACAACGAATATGACCGGTCGGACTCAGTGGGGATACTCCTAATAGATTAAAGAATTTTTTCTATTTTTCGTTAGTCCTTTAACAAATCGACTTAATTGTCGCCACCGTCGGCCCATTTCGTTCCTTTCCCATTGATGAGATTTCCAAGGACAATTGTTAACAAATGTAAAATAAGCTGAGTCTCCTAATAACTAACTTTTTTGTCCCTTGGACACCACTGGCAAATCAAATGTAGGGATCAGAGTTAAACGACAAATTGCCCATGGAATTACAGCTAAAGTCTAGATAAATGGAACTAGGACAAATACCAGCCCTTGAATCTAAGATTGTCATCTATAAAAATAATCAGTAAATGTCAACGATTGAATGTAAATAATTATAAAGAAATCTCAGTTTCTTGGAGTCATTGCCTATACTAGATTCAACAGCCCCCCGGTGGGAGCCTGAGATTTGGGCACCGCTAGTTTGGGTCTGCCTCACCAGATTGTTGTTGTTGGAGTTAATAGTTATGGAGCTTTCGTCAAGGGAAGGAGCAGGAATGAGCTATATGCTCGTCCTCATGAAGAGTTTTTCCGTCTGGACTTTCACCCTATTGGTGTGCTTGTTGGTGGTTGGTTTCCCGCTGGTCTTTCTTGTCGCCACAGTGGGGGTTTTAGCGACGGTGGTATTGCAGTCAGTTTTGCCCATGAGTGCAGTGCTCTTGGTGGCTAGCAGCTTGCTGGGAGGAACAGTTTTATTGGTGCTCTCCGGAGCGGCAACCCTAACTGCGAAAGGGATTCATCCCCAGGAAGTACGTTGGCTGAGTTGGCTCCATGGGGAGACTAATCTAATTCATAAACCGATGTTTGCCTCTTGCCCATTGACCTGCAGTCTTATTCAGTAATTAATCTTTGTTTGATTTCATTTTTAGCTTTTCTGAAGCCGCAATGGTTTCATTCCATATCTGCCTGTTCTCAATGCCCCCGTCTGAAGCTCCTACGCCTAAGTCGGGGGTTTATTATTTTGGGGCTTAATCAAGGCATTAACAACTGAGCATCCCCTGGTTGGGATAGTCCCGGTTGATTAGGCGTTGTCACCGCCGGTGTTGGGCTTTGACTGTCTTCTTCCTGGTTTCCCGCACCAGACTCTCCCTCATTGACTGACGTTTGAGGCCGATAAATTTCCGCCAGGAAATCCACCAATGCTTGTCTTTGTTCTCGGTTTAACTGTGCAATCAACTGGCGATCGCCATCGAGGGGACTTTCCTGGAGGGTAGAAAAACCAGGGTAACGCTCTGGTTCCATCTGCTCATTGGCATCAAGATAATCCGCTAGGGTCAAACGCCAATCGAAACGATAGCGGGTTGGCCTTTTTTTGATGTCCCGATGGTAACGAATCATGCGACTGATTAAGGTATTTTCCGGATCTGGGCTACCATCACTCTGACGGCGGTAGTCGTTGCCCTTGGGCAGATCGGGAAAACGGGCGTAAACTTGCTGAGCAATTATTTCCACTACTACTGTATATCCTCCGGCGGGCACCCCCTGGGCTGGCTGGGCCTGGGATAAGGCTCCCCACTGTCCGGGACTATGGAGTAGCATAGTGAGCAAAAAGCTCAGACAACCCAATAGCAATGACAGGGGGAAAAGGGGCTTAAACATGGAACTGGTGGCTTAGTTATCGCTAATAATTTCTGGACGGGTAAGTTCGTCGGACATTTCAATGATGGCCCGGATAGCAGGCTTCATGTTGGGATCATCAATGCTGTCAAAATCCTCGGAGCGATTTTCCTTGGCCCGCTTAGCTACCCTGACAGTAATGTTGTAACGGTTTGATGCGGCCCCCAGCAGTTCTTCGGAACGATAAATAATGTGGTTGGAATCCAAATTGCTACGCTTGGTCATGGTAAACAGGGTAAGGGGGAAAATATGGCGATCGCCATTCAAAAACGAAAAAAGCAGAAACCGGGTGAAAGAAAAATTCGCGGAACACGCTTCCCAGTCTAGCGGAAAATTACCCCACCTCCAGCCCGACCGACCTAGATTGACCATTTGCCCTAATGACGGCACATACATTAACTATGGACGCAAACATCGGCCTAGGCCTAGGCATCGAACAATTTAACCAGCAAGATTTTTATGCCTGCCATGACACCCTCGAAGCAGTGTGGTTAGAAGCTAACCCAACGGAAAAAAACTTTTACCAAGGCATTTTGCAAATCGCCGTAGCCCACTATCATCTTTCCAATCACAATTGGCAGGGGGCTGTGATTCTTTTGGGAGAAGGTATCCGTCGCTTAAAGGCTTTTCGTCCGGCCCACCAAGGAATAGAGACAGAAAACCTGTTGCAAACTAGTGCGGCTCTGTTAGCAGAGCTACAGACCATTACCCCAGATCATTTACCCCAATGGTTGCGGGATGTGGAACCAGAAAAATTGGCTCCCCGAATTCACATACAGCAAAAATAGTGCCGAAAAGATCCAATCCCTGTGTTATCATCATTAATGCCTAAAGCAAAACGGCGAGCGTAGCCAAGGGGTTAAGGCAGAGGTTTGTGGTACCTCCATGCGTGGGTTCGAATCCCATCGTTCGCCCTTCTAAATCTTGTCAGAGATCAGAAAAGGTTGTTGTGCGTTTATAGACCTTGGCCTGGATGCCCGAGCCAATGCTCCGCACTCCATACCCATAGGAAAATTTAAACATTTGTGGCATGAATCTTTAGTATATCTAATAATAGATTGAATGAATTATGCTCGGCCACAGCCAGTACTTACTTTGGTAACCATGCTTGAAACTAGTCACATCAGGGGAGTTGGGCAGTGCAAAATTTTCAGTTCCTTAAGTGTCCACTTAGGTAGGAGTTATTGCCCCAGATTTTTGGGTAATTGTTTACCCCAGCCAGTTTGATAGCTTTTTACAAAACTTTGCCTGAGCCGCTATAGTGGAGGGTAATGCCAGTGATTAAACGGTCAGTCCGGAGTTAGGGAGTAATAATGGAATTTAACTTTGACTTTCATACGTCTGAACAGGAAGAACAACGGGTCAACACTCTGCTCCAGTATCTGCAAAAACAACACCCTGAAACCTTGGCCTGGATTGCCCAGTCCGCCAGCCCTGAAATCAAAGAGATTATTTACCAGAATGTCCAGGGCTTAGTGGGTATGTTGCCCATGGATGACTTTGATGTGCAAATCACTACCGACCGGGAAGATTTCGCTAATCTGTTGGCTTCGGCCATGATGACGGGCTATTTTCTCAGCCGTATGGAACAGCGGAAAAATCTTGAGTCTTCCTTTTCCGGCTCGGATTGCCTTTAGAAAATTACAGCACGGATTGCCAGGAGCCATGGGTGACAGTGAGTTCCTGGCCATGTCAATGGGCTAAGCTTTTCAATCCACAAGAGCAACATTCAACAGATATATTACGGATACATTACTGACGGTTCATGGCTAAGGAAAAAGAAAGGATAAAAGTTGTCAGCGATAATCGCCAGGCTCGTTTTCTGTACGAAATCTTAGAGACCTATGAAGCGGGCATCGAACTACAGGGTACCGAGGTCAAGTCAATACGGGCGGGGAAGGTTAATTTGCGGGATGGCTTTGCCCTGTTGCGGGATGGGGAAGTTTGGCTGATGAACGTACATATTTCGCCCTACGATAAAAGTAGTCAGTTTTTCAACCATGACCCCCGTCGTACCAGGCGCTTGCTAATGCATAACTGGGAAATCCGCAAATTAATTGGTCAAGTTGAACAAAAAGGTCTAACTCTAGTGCCGCTGAAAATGTATTTCAAGGGTAGTTGGGTGAAAATTGCCCTGGGCTTAGGTAAAGGCAAAAAACTCCACGATAAGCGGGAGACTTTAAAGCGTCGTCAAGATGACCGGGATATGGCCCGGGCCCTGAAGCGCTGATTTTAGACACTTTCAAAGAAGCTGTGCCGGAGATTAGTAGGATGTTAGGCGATCGCCAATGGTCTAATTAACGAAGAATTTTTAACCCTTCACATTTATCCTTCATCCTTTCATCCTCGAGGTTAAATTCTGCTCGCACTGAATAATCCCGCCCGGGATGAAAATAGGAATTGTAAAAGAAACTAAAGGGTGCTTTTTCCACAATGCAAACCTGATCGCCGTCTTCAATTTGACTAAAGATTTCTTTCTTAACCATCCAATCCGCGGTCTCTAGCTGTTGTGTCAGGGGCTGAAATGCTGGATAAGTGAAGAATTTGTTGGTTTTATGGATGAAGATGATCATAAACATAAAAGCAACTAAGCCAAAGTATTGGGGCTTAATAACATTCTTTGGGCGGGGGTCCTGCTCAGCCAAACGAGTGACTAGGTAAGCATTGAGGCTGACAAAAACAATCATCCAATACATGTAATAACGCAGCTCATAGGACTGGGGTAGCCACATGGTTACCGCCGACGTAACTAGCATGAATGCCAGGGCCACTTTGGTTGATTTTTGCCAGTTTTTCCAACAAAGAAACGCTAAAAGTACAACATTGAAAATTACATAGCCACCAAAATATCCCCCCATGCCAAAGCGTTCTTCATTCCAGGAAATGAAATCCATAGCTAAGGTCCAACGCCAGGGTCGGCGATCGTCAAAGGCATTAATTTCCAGCAAAGACCTTCCCCAACGCACCGGTGGCGGCAAACGACGAATATTTTCGTGCATGAAGTTGGGAGATTCTTCCGTGTGATTAAGCACCTGGCCTGCGATGGTAATTTTGACGGGGTAGGCAGGATTTTGGTAGACAATAATATTTTTGAGCGGGTTGTAAAAAATAATCAAACTGGCTAAGGTTCCCAGGGCAAATACCTGAGCTAATTTGAGTAGATTATCTTGACGGGTTTTATCCGATCGCCAATAGTTAGTGACAAAAAGAGGCAGTGAAGCAAGTATTAAGAGGAAAACAACCGGAATTAGTTGCAGTTTGATATTAGCCGCCACAAATGCCGATAAAAATAGAATTAGGAGAGTTTTAAAATCCAGTTTTATCTTATCTATGTAAAGCAAATATAGGGTTAAAATGCAGATGCTGACTCCCACATTGCCGGGCAGATCAATGTAGCTTCTGGCGGCATGCATGTGGACCATGGGTACCGCGAGGAGAGAAAGGCTAGCTAAGTAGAAGGGGATTTTTGGAACCTTAACCAGGTAAAAGATCAGAATTATTAAGCTAAAATAGGCGACTAGGTTTGTGGCTTCAATGCGATTAAAAACTACCCAAAATAATCCCTGGAGCCAATTTGCCAGCAGGGGAAAACCAAGAAAGCGATTTTCTGTAAAATATTCAAAAGTATATTGTTCCGGGGGGATAATGCCCCAAATTCTGGCGGCGAAGGGAATGTGATACATAAAAGCATCACCGCCATAGTTATAGTCAAAAAAAGCAATACCAAAAATGGAAATTAAAGTTAAAACTGCCGCTCCACTGAGGATGTAACCAATAATATTTAAAACGCCAATTTGGTTTATTTTTTCACCAACAGCAAATTTTTTTAGAGGATGGTCAACGCCCAAGGTTTCCAGCATCGACCAAATGGTGGCTGTTATGCCAACAATCAACAAAACAATTCTCCCTAGCCGTAGATCGTCCCCTTGAAATACGTTCCAATAGCCAGCAATACCTAACATGGCCGCTAGGGAAATGGAAATGTTGCCCCAAATAAAAAGTACGTTATTTTCAAATTTGCTTAGGAAAGCATAGCGGTGGACAACGGGAACTCCTTTATAAACAAAAAGACTGAAAGTCAACAGGAGGAGCCCGATCGCCAAACCAAGGAGGGGAACTAACATTGGGGGTTAAACACTAGAAATAAAGGGCGGCAGGAAGATGGTCAAAATTGGTAATTTTGGTAATTTTGGCACTATTAATAGTTAGGGTTGGATCTTGGGTGCCATGCTGGAATTCAAAATAAAGTTGGATTTCACTAGTTTCGGGCAAATTAATCACCCAATCCCGATAGCTAGAGGCTAATAGCTGACTGAAGGCATGGTAACGAAATATTACTTTATCGTTAACTTTTACTCCACACATTAAATCATTTTGGGTGCCTTCAGCAGTGAAGTCCCAATCGATTAAATAGCGGCCTTTCGGTAAAATTAGATTATTTTTTAGGCAAGCAGAACCATCCTTAGTCCGCTTAAAATGATCGGCATCTAACAGGCTATGGCTCTCAAACTGGAATGGGGCTTGATAGGGAGTTTCCCCCAGGCGATCGCCATGGATATAGAGATTATTACGAATGTCCGCCCCCACCGGATAATCGTCAGCGGTTTTAACTTCCCGATAGGTATTAACGTCGATGGCAATGTAGCCTAAATTGCGCAGAAAATCTAAACAGCGGGTATCATCCCGTTGGGTTTCTAAGACCAAATGGGGCTTGGCGGCAACTAGGGTTTTTTCCATGCCTTTAATGGCATCAAATTCTGCCCCTTCAATGTCCATTTTGAGCAAATTAGGCACTAGTTTAGTGTGCTCAACAAAGTCATCTAGGGCAATGGTTTTGACTTCATAGGCGGAACCCACCCCGTTTTCACTGTAAATGCTGTCATTGAGATGGCTACCCAGGTAAATTTTTACGGTTTCATGGGAGGTGGAGTAAACTGCATGGTGAAAAAGCTGGACATTATTACAGCCGCTCAACACTAAGTTTCGTTGGGTTTTATCAATAATGCGGGGGCTAGCTTCAAAGGCACAAACCACGCCCCTAGGGCCCACCATCCTCGACATTACTGTGGTTAAACCAGCGAAATTTGCCCCCACATCAAAAACAGTATCCCCCGGTTTACAGAGGTCCCGCAAAACTATTTGCACTGGTGGTTCCCAAAGGTTCTCCTGATACCAAGGGGCAATGCCAAATAACTGCACAGAAGCTAGTTTTTCGTCCACTGCTAGCTTTTTATCAATTTCTGGGGCAAGAACTTTTGCCAGTTTGAATTTGAGCTTATCTTTGATTTTGTTAAACATAATTATTTTTTAGAAGCGGTGATATCCGTAAACCAAAGGAAAGAATGTTGTTCGTGGCGATTATCGTTAAAAATTGAGTAATGGGGAGCAAAAAGTCTATCTTTTGGCCAATGCTGTTGGTGTTCCTGCTGCCATTGTTTAGTGAGTTTGCGGGCTGTCAGCATGGAGTTAAGGGGAGAAAATTTAGATAATTTGGGCAACCAATCCAGGGAGCGATAGGTTCCTAGCAAAGCTTTAATGCCCGGAGCATATTGCAAAGCTTCAGCATGGGGGTTAACTTTTTCTAGATAAAGGGCCAAATTATAAGCATGGTCAAAATCCGTACTAGTATGCTTACAGTAAGATTTGCGATAGCCCAGGCAATGGTAGAGTAAATTTTCCACTTCCTCAGGCGATCGCCGTTGGAAAGCATATTTAACACCGGCCAGGGTGCGATGTAAATACCAAGCCCGCATATCTTCAATTTCTGTAGCGGGGCTTTGGGTGGTGCGTTCGTCGGGGTAATTCCAAAACAGGCCCAGCATTTTATCCACTACCTTACTCTTGATGAAGGGCATGACCCGGTTTTTAAATTCCGTATCCCCCGCCCCCCGGAAGCTTTGGTCATAGTAACCAAAACGTTCGTGAATTGATTTGCGGTAGAGCGCCCCCACCCAGGATAAATAACAGGTTTCTAGATAAACTAAATCCTGTTCATAGCCAGTGCGGTCGTAGGGCATAATATCGCTGACCCAGCCTCCCTGCATATCCACATTGGTGACTAAACTGTGGCCAATGGCCCAATCCAGCTCTGGATCTTGGTCCAATTCCCCCGCCAGAATTTCTAAACAATCGGGCAAAATGGTTTCATCCACCCCCAGAAAGGCCAGGTAGGGAGATTTGGCCAATTTAATGCCCCGGTTCCAGGCACTTTGGATGGTTTCCCGTTGCGGCGATCGGGCATAGAGCAGGGGATAACCCAAGGTGGGGGCTAAATCTTTGAAGACTTCATACTCATTTCCCGGTGAACCGCTGTCCACTAGCACCACTTCCGCTTCTCCACGCTTAATTAGGGTTTGATGCTGTAGGGTCTTTAAAAATAGGGGTAATTTGGCTGCCGCATTGTAGAGGGAAACAATAATGGTGGCCCGGTATGGCCCATCCCCCCGGCGATCGTCCCAAATTTCGTACTCATCTCCCGCTGGATTAGTCAAATTGTCCAAACGGGCCTGTTCAATCAAGCTATGGCAACGTTCCTCCCGTTCCGAAGGTTGGCCGTAGAGAGCAGATATCGCCGCCATTTCCTTGGGAAAGCCATATTCCGTCAGGGTCCGCAACACAAAGGGTAAATCGCCAAATTGATCCGCCCCCAAGGCCCGCATGGCCCGGAGTTTGTAGGTGGCAGAAACTAAGGTGTTGCTCCGTAGTTCTTCAATGCGAGCTAGTTCCCGCCAGAGTCGTACCCGGTCGATGCGATAATTGGTGGCTAATTTACCCCGCACTCCTTGGAATTCTGATTCATAGCCGGACCCCAAACGCCATCCCATTTGGATTTTTTCCGCCAAATCCTTCGCTGTTTGTTCTGTGGCATTGAAGGTTTCTTTGTATTTTTTGAGTAAATTAGGGGCTTTAACTAGCTGGGCATTGCGGTCATCCCCCAGGGGTTGCAAAACTCTGCCTTTTAATTGTCCCGCCGTACTTTTTAAATTATTTTTAATTTGCTTGAGAGTTGGTTTTAATTGGGCTTTCAGGGGTTGTAAAAAGGAGACATTTTCCTGGGTACTTACCCAATAACCCATTAACTGGGCATACCAATTTTGTAGTTCATCTCTGATTTCCTGTTCATACTGACTATTTTGTTGATAAATATCAGCTAAAACAGGACTATCAGCTATGGCTGCTGAATTTTTAACACAATCCACTAATTGACGACGGTAACCAGCATAGTCGCGTAAAATATGCTCAATGGCTGCCAAACAACTGTAAATATTTTCTAAATCAATTTCTACAAAAGGAACATCGGGAAAGTCTTCTTTCAGTAAACGACATACCCCAGCCCCGCCACCAATGACGGTGGGACAACCGGAAAATAAGGATTCCAGAGCTACTAAATTGAGGGTATCGTAGCGCGAAGGCACAAAAGTGACCGTTTTACGGGCGAATAAGCCCATTAATTCCTGTTGAGGTTTCGGGGGTAAAAATTTAACGGGACTCTGGCGATCGCCAAGCATACTCCGGAGATAACTTTCCGAGGAAATGGTGCCAGTATCATTAAAGCTATGGGGGCCAATAATATTAGCTTCGTTATAGAGATCTTTGTCCAACCACCAAGCAATATCAATAAAAATATCTGGGCCTTTCCGTCTTTCGGTGCGACCAATAAAGTTCAAATCGGGGCGATCGCCACTGGCAATTGCTTCTAGGGGCTGGGGTAATGCAAAGAAATGAAGGGGATGGTAATAGTGGGCAGAAAATGGGCTTAGGGATTGCCATTCATCAATGTAGCTTTTACTAATGCCGTAGCGGAGATCGACGGTGGCGTATTGTTTCCATTCTTCTAGTTCTAGCGGGATATTTTCCTTTCCTTTATTGAACCAATCTAACTTTAAAGTGGTGGAAATTTTGCCATGGAGAGAAAGGGCAATCTTCGCAAATTTCACCCGGTGGTAATCTAGGGCTGGACGCAGAAAAATAGCCCACTGTTCATAATCAGGGGAATCAACCAAGTCGAATTCCATGCCAGCCACCGATGCGGCAATGTTACTGGCTCTGACGAAGGAACGGTAAACCCATTTGGGGGGATTGACATCAAAAAAGTTATTTAAATCGGCGAGGAAATATTTTTCCTGAAAGGGGACTCCGTGGGCGTTATCGGGACGTTTAGTGGCACGCTCTTCTTTGTCAATCAGGTAATAAAAATCAATATCGGGGTTTTTACGAATTAAACTGCGGTAAAAAGTTTGCCCGCCACCTACTTTGGCAAATAGGTCAAAATCTGTGATTAATACCTTCATGAAAGCAAATCTAGGTAGGTTTGATAAAGCTGACGATAGTCATAGTTTTGGGCAAAATTGCGGGCAGAATTACCCAACTGCTCATATTGGTGGGGGTGCTGGATAATATCTTCAATTACCCCAACATAAGTGGCTAAATTATTGTTAATTAAACAATTCACCCCCGACTCCACCGGATAGCCCCGAAAGGCGATCGCCGTGCCGAGGATTACCTTACCACAGGCCATTGCCTCCAGGGTTTTGACAGACATACCAGTGCCCGCTTCGAGGGGAATTAGCACCAGCGCTGAATGTTGATAAAGGGCTTGGAGGACGGAATCGGAGACTTTACCCAGGGCAAAAAAGTTTCGTTGCTGGGTCGGCGGACAACAACTACCCACGGCGATCGCCTGCCAATGGCCGTCACTAGCTTGGGCCAGGGCTTGAATTTGCTCCACTGCTTTGAGGTTGGGGAGATGTTGACTGCCCACAAATAAACAGAAGGGTTTGCGCCAATCTATGGAGGGGTCGAAGGCTTGTAACTCCGCCAGGGCTTTTTCCGGGGCGGGTAAATTTACAGCGGCTTGGGTATCTAGACCAATGGGGATGCAATGGCTGGCAATGTTATGACTTTGGAAAAATGCTTGATCATCGGGGGCAAGGGTCACCACTGCATCGGCTTCCCGCAATGCTTGTAATTCCTCCGCCAGGGCAACCTGGGCTAACCAAGTATCAGTGGGTAACTGTTTGGCTAACACGTCATGGGCTGTAAGAATTAATTTAACCCCCCGACGACGACATATCGGCCCGGCGATCGCCGCCCAAAAAGGATATTCCAGCAGCAC
>NZ_JADEWJ010000044.1:0-18170 GCF_015207725.1 Synechocystis sp. LEGE 06083 | reverse complement strand
CCCCTCTCCATTCGGCAGTAAATGACGGCCAGTGAAAAGAATGCCGCCGTTTTCTCCCCAGTAATAGCAACTCGTACCGGGGGAATAGCCGGGAGTCCAGATGGCTGTGAGAGATGGGGCGATCGCCAATTTTTCCCGAAATCGACAAACTTTTACCCCTGGCAATAGGTAAGCTTCCTGTTCCTGCACCACCACCTGACAGCCCAACTTCTCCTGAATTGTTTTGACTTTGGGGCCATGGCCATCCCGATGGGTAAGGCATAGCCAGCGTACCGGGCCCTGTTGTTCCAACCACTCTTCAATGTCTTGATGCCAAGCCGGACAATCGATCAACACATTACCTTCCCCGGTGGTTAATAAATAGGCAGTGCCCCCTAGGGTGTCCCGGTTGGGAGCAAAACGGTACAGATTGGGCAGAATTTGACGGGGTAATTTGGCGATCGCCATGGAAAAATAGGTTACGTGTAGGGAATAATGACGGAAGAATTTAGAGGCTAGAGCAAAATCTTGCCAAGGGATTAAGGATACTGTTTAAGTCCAAGCCCAACTACTTTAACTGCTCAAGTTGTTTTTCCCTCATTTCACTGGGCTTTTTAATTTTTGGTTTAGGGGCCGCCCCTAATAATTTTTGATTAATTTGTTCCCTGGTGTTTTCACTGTAGCTAGCCCAAGGATCGGGCAAGAACATATCACCGATGCTAATAAACGCCAGACCAGCAATCACCGCCGGAATGGCAAGAGAGCGCAAAATTTTGAATAGACTCGCCATAACGCTATGCCTCCACCATCAAACATTGATTGGACTACCTGTGTCTCCATTGTAGGGTAGGGCACCAGGGCGAAAGCTACAAAACCGACTCCAAGGCTGTCTAGTGTCTGCGGGCTTGGTTTAAACTGGATCAACATAGGGCCAACTCCTTAGTCCCCCTTATGCGGACTTCTGTACAGACCCCCATTCGTTAACCCCCAGCGATTTTGAGAGGATAAGTAAGACATGGGATTATTTGACCGTCTAGGCCGCGTCGTCCGGGCTAACCTCAACGACCTCGTCAGTAAAGCTGAAGATCCAGAAAAAGTGCTGGAACAGGCCGTAATCGATATGCAAGAAGACCTGGTGCAACTCCGCCAGGCCGTTGCTCGCACGATCGCCGAGGAAAAACGAACCGAGCAACGACTTCACCAGGACACCCAGGAAGCAAAAAAATGGGAAGACCGGGCAAAATTAGCCCTGACTAATGGGGAAGAGAATCTGGCCAGGGAAGCTCTGGCCCGCAAGAAAAGTCTGACGGATACGGCGGCGGCATACCAAACCCAGCTGGCTCAACAAAAGACCATGTCGGAAAATTTGCGGCGCAATTTGGCGGCCCTAGAAGCAAAAATTTCCGAAGCAAAAACCAAGAAAAATATGCTACAAGCCAGGGCTAAGGCGGCCAAGGCTAATGCTGAACTACAGCAAACCCTGGGAGGCATAGGTACCAGCAGTGCCACCGGTGCCTTTGAACGAATGGAAAACAAGGTATTGGATATGGAAGCCACCTCCCAAGCCGCGGGAGAGTTGGCCGGCTTCGGCATCGAAAATCAATTTGCCCAGTTGGAGGCTAGCAGTGGGGTAGAAGATGAGTTGGCAGCCCTGAAAGCTTCCATGTCAGGTGGTGCATTACCTGGAACTTCCGCCGCTACGCCCCAACTTGAAGCATCCCCGGTTGATTCTTCTGTGCCGGCCAATAATGCAGGCCAAGATGATGCGGTGATTGACCAGGAATTGGATGATCTACGGCGTCGATTAAACGATCTGTAGGTCAGGCATTGGGCCCATTCCCACCCCCGTGTCATTACAGTTTGAGCAAAGGAAAACTTAACTGGGCGAAAACCTTATTGGTAAATCGTCCGGTTTCTTCCATTTCAATCCCCAGCAAAATAGTGGTCGATTGACTCCCAAAGGCGATCGCCGTTGAGATGCTTCCCTACAATTCCTGGGGAGATTAACTGAAATTGATTAGGCTTTACTGGTCAATACAAGTTGGCGACAAAAGCAAAAAATCCCCACAAAGTTGACATTGGGGGAAATTGCAAGATTGATAATCAAAATTTAAAGCAGCAACTCTAGTTACTGCGGTTAGACAGGCCAGGGCTAATCCCCATAAGTTATAAAAATGCGGATTAGCTCAAACAATTCTGCTGGCCATATTCAGAAAACTACCAGCTAGATTTGGTCACACCGGGGAGAAGGCCTTGGTGGGCCCATTCCCGCAGCACATTGCGGCAGAGGCCAAAATCCCGGTAGTAAGAACGGGGACGACCTGTGACTTTACAACGGTTGCGACGACGATTGGGTGCGCTATTGCGGGGTAAATCCTGCAATTTTTGGTGGACAGCTAATTTGTCTTCTAGGGTTTCAGCTTGACGGAATTCTTCTTTGAGCGCTTCCCGTTTAGCAGCATACTTTGCTACCAAGCGGCTACGACGCTTATCCCGCTCGATCATGGATTTTTTTGCCATCGGGGTTTAACTTTATTTCTTTAGTCTAAAATTGAGCAATCCCCATTGTATCACACAGCTTGGGGACAAAAAGAGCGAAAAAGGTTGATGAAATTAGACGAACACGGAGGGATTCGAACCCCCGACCCTCAGGACCGGAACCTGATGCTCTATCCACTGAGCTACGTGTCCACAATAAATAACTTGCTGATCTCCTCCCCTTAGGGAAATAAACCAGACCAGCTATCAGCGTAACATTTCCTGCACCGATTCGGAAGCTAACTGGGCCCCATTTTCCAACAACCAGGCTTGTTGACTGGCGGTGAGCCCTGGATTGTCGCCAAAATGCAAGTTTTCTACCCTTGCCCCGCTGAAATTGACGTTTTGGAGAGTAGCTCCCCGTAAATCCGCTCTCCTTAGGTCTGTGCCGATTAAATTTGCCACGGCTAAACTACTCTTGCGGAAGTCCCCCTGATGAAGGTTTGCTGCTTCAAGATAGGCTCCACTCAGGTCTGCCCCTCGAAAGTTAGTGCGGCGGAGATCGGCATTGCTCAGGTCGCTATCTGTAAGAATGGCTCCCCGGAAATTGCTGTCCATTAGTAGGCTGTTACTAAGGTCAATGCCGTTGAGGTTAGCGCCCACGAATTTGCCGCCGGCCAAGTCCCGTTGCGGATCCAAACCGACCAATTTTGCCAGAGCAAGGCAATCTAAATGGGGAGAATCAATGATCAAACCCAGGCGATCGCCAAGGTTACTGGTGTTTGCTTCGGTTAGGGTTTGATTATTTTCGATATCGTACAAAGGTTGCCAGGTAATTTGAGGATCAGCATCAGCTGACTTGGCCAAGAGCCATTGACCCCAACAAATGGCCGGAGCTAGGTAAGTTTCCGCCAAAAATTTCGCCAATAGGCGATCGGCAATGGCCAACTGATTCGGACTCAAATCCGGTGGCCAAAGACCTTGGGTTTCGGCGATCGCCACTTGCTGAGCATGCGCTTTGACTGCCGCTTGCAGTCGGCCCCATGGTTCAGTTAGGGCAATTTCAATATTGACGGTTTGGGGAGCAACACTCTCCGAGGTAAAAATTATCTCCTCAGAATTGAAGAAGTTTTGCCCATGGTCGGTGGTTGCACCTTCGGTCTGGACCGTTAAACCGACGCCCCGCAGCCAAAAACGTAGTTTCCCTCCCAACAGTGATAACCATTGGCCATTGGGTTGGGGAGTTAAAGTCAAAGCCAGATGTCCCTTCTCCCCCTGGGGATGCCAATGGAAATCCGCCCCTAAGGCCATCGCCGTAGCATGGGGGTTGGAAATTTCGCGGGGGGAAAAGGTCGCCATAGTCACAGAAATCAGCTTTTTTCTCAAGTCTAGGTTAATCGGGGCAAAAAGTCCCCTGGACGGACGCTAGGGCAAACACTGAACGGCTTAATCTTTAACCAAACCTTTACTAAGGCTTAACCTGCAACCACACTAGGCAACCTTAATATAAAAAAATGTTGATGGATGCCCTAAAGCCACCGTCAACGGCTAATCAAAATCGACCACCCTGGGGGCGGAGAAGTAAGAATGCTTGATTTACGTCGATTGAGCCGGGGCATTGTCCCTGTGGCTTTGCTCTTGCTGGGAATTTCTGCCTGTACACCATCCCAGACGAGCCAACCGATCGCCATTGATGGTTCTAGTACGGTTTATCCCATTACTGAGGCGATCGCCAAAGAGTACTTTGCAGGGCAGAATGCAGTGGCAATAACAGTGGAATTTTCCGGTACGGGGGGCGGTTTTAGGTCTTTTTGCGAAGGGAAAACAGACATCACTAACGCTTCTCGTCCCATTAATAGGGAAGAGATGAAATTATGTAATGACAACCAAGTGAGGTATGTGGAATTGCCCATTGCTTTTGATGCTATCACCGTAGTTGGTAATCCGAAAAATGATTGGCTCAATAGTTTAACCGTCGAAGAACTGAAGCGCATTTGGGAACCCGCCGCCGAGAAGACTCTGACCCGCTGGAACCAGGTCCGGCCTGAATTTCCTGACCAGCCCATTAATCTTTATTCCCCTGGTGAGGATTCTGGTACCTTTGACTACTTCACCGAGGCGATCGTCGGTCAAGCTGGAGCTAGTCGTCTTGATAGCTTAAAAAGTGAAGACGATGAAATTTTGGTGCAGGGCGTTGTCCAAGACCTTTATTCCCTAGGCTACTTTGGTTTTGCCTACTACGAAGCCCACACCAATGAGTTGAAGGCGATCGCGGTGGATGCGGGCAAAGGCCCGATTCTGCCCTCCCGGGAAACGGTGGAAAAATCTGAGTATCAGCCCCTATCCCGTCCCTTATTTATTTACGTCAACGCGACTAAAGCCCAGGAAAATCCTGCCCTGCGAGAATTTGTGGATTTTTATCTGGCCAATGCCCCTGCCACCGCTACCAAGGTTGGTTACATTCCCTTGCCGGAGGAAGCCTATAACCTAGGCAAAATTAGCTTCAACAAAGGAGAAGTAGGCACAGTCTTTGATGGCAAAAGTGTAATGGATCTCACAATTGGGGAGTTGTTGAAGAAACAAGCCTCCTTTGAGTGATAAGCAAGTGACAGGACTATCAGGGGCAAGTATGAGGAATTCCAAACAAAAAATCCGAATTCTATAGACCTTAACCTTGCCTTTACCATGGTCTGGCTTAATGACTGTATCATGAGCAACTGTTTAGCCAGATTATACAAATCCGCGTCGAGAAAACATCAATGACTACTTTCAAGCAAATTAAAAAGTTGTCCAAGCATTTAGTGCCCACAGCTTCTGTCCTGGCACTGACTGTTGGTCTGGCGGCCTGTGGCGGTGGTGGTGGTGACACAGCCCAAACCAGTGGTGGCGAGTCTACTGCCGCCGATGCTTTTGCCAATAAAGTTTCCTTGACCGGTGCCGGTGCTAGTTTTCCCGCTCCCCTCTACCAAGGTTGGTTTGTGGCCCTGAACCAGGCCGTCCCTAATCTGGAGGTCAACTATCAATCCGTGGGTAGTGGCGCCGGGGTAGAGCAGTTTATGACTAAAACCGTGGATTTTGGTGCCAGTGACGTGGCCATGGATGATGAAGAAATCGCCAAGATCAATGGTGAAGTGATTATGTTACCCATGACCGCCGGTAGTATTGTGATGGCTTACAATCTGCCTGGAGTTGAAGGGCTGAAGTTATCCCAAGAAAACCTCGCGGCCATTATGTTAGGCAATATCACCACCTGGAATGACCCCAAACTGGTGGCCGATAACCCCGATGTAACCTTGCCCGATCGCCCGATTACGGTGGTGCATCGTTCCGATGGTAGCGGTACAACAGCAGTTTTCACCATGAACTTGGCCGCCATGAGCCCCGAATTTAAAGAGACCATCGGCGAAGGTAAAACCGTAGAGTGGCCTACCAGTAAAGGTAAGTTCATTGGTGGTAAAGGCAATGAAGGGGTGACCGCTGCCATTCAGCAAAATGAAGGAGCCATTGGCTACATTGAGTATGGCTATGCCAGCAACAATAACCTGACCATGGCTAGCTTGCAGAACAAGGATGGACAGTTTGTGGTGCCCACCGATGCGAATGCTTCGGCGACCTTAGCGGCGGTGGAATTACCGCAAAATCTGCGGGAATTTATCACTAACCCCGCCGGGG
Source organism: Synechocystis sp. LEGE 06083 (assembly GCF_015207725.1). Taxonomy (NCBI): domain Bacteria; kingdom Bacillati; phylum Cyanobacteriota; class Cyanophyceae; order Synechococcales; family Merismopediaceae; genus Synechocystis; species Synechocystis sp. LEGE 06083. The sequence goes on along the minus strand of NZ_JADEWJ010000044.1, from coordinate 12,041 downwards.
CCGAATCCTATCCCATCGTGACCTACAGTTGGATGTTGCTTTATCCCCAGTACGCCGATGCGGAAAAGGCCAAGGGCATAGAGGCAATGGTGGAGTTTGGCTTGAATGAAGGTCAAACCATGGCCCCTGCATTGGGCTATGTACCCCTGCCCCAAAATGTGCGGGAAAAAGTGGCCGCCGCCGCTGACAAACTTTCCCCGGATTACACCATTACCCTCAAGTAATTTGATCTCAAATGCTGGGTGGGGAGGCGATCGCCATTGTTAATGCTGATCTTCCTTCCCATTTGCCTTTCCCATTTCCCCATTTTTCCATGACCACCGCGCCTGCGCCCTATTCCCGGACCAAGCCCCTGGCTTCCCGCTCCAATCTTGAGAAGAATTTGGAGAAGGCATTTAAGTATCTCACTTTAGCCTTTGCCGTTAGCATTGGTCTCATTTTGGTGGCGATCGCCTTACTAATTTTTTCCCAATCGTTGCCAGCGGTTAAAACTTTCGGCCTCGGCTTTGTCACCAATAACACTTGGAACCCGGTCACCAGCCAGTATGGGATCCTTGCCATTATGGTGGGTACGTTGGTCAACTCCGGCTTGGCTTTACTGCTGGCCATTCCCCTCGGCATAGGGACAGCACTGTTTTTAAGTGAGGATTTTATTCCCGCTAAGATCCGCACTGTTCTGACATTTATGGTGGAGTTGCTAGCGGCTATTCCCAGTGTGGTCTATGGGTTGTGGGGCATTTTCGTCATTATTCCCCTGATTAAGCCGGTGGGAATGTGGTTGAACGAATATTTTGGTTGGATTCCTTTATTTAGCACCAAGCCCGCTGGTCCCGGTATGTTACCCGCCAGTATTGTGCTGGCCATTATGATTTTGCCTATTATTACGGCGATCGCCAGGGATTCTTTGGCTTCATTGCCACCGGAATTGCGACAGGCTTCCCTGGGACTGGGGGCCACCCGTTGGGAAACTATTTTTCGGGTGCTAATCCCGGCTGCGTTCTCCGGCATTGTGGGGGGTATCATGTTGGCCCTCGGGCGGGCCATGGGGGAGACCATGGCGGTGACCATGATCATTGGTAACTCCAATCGCCTCAGTTGGTCGTTGTTGAACCCGGCGAATACCATTGCTTCCTTGTTGGCCAACCAGTTTGCCGAGGCTTCAGGCATGCAGGTTTCTGCGTTGATGTATGCGGGTTTTGTACTTATTGTTCTGACTTTCATTGTCAATGTTTTGGCCGAACTGATTGTTAACAAGGTTAAGGCCAAGTATTAGTTTTACCTGAAATTATTTTTGCTTAGTATTCCGTTTTGATTATTCCCTTCGGCCCTGGCCGCCCAAATCCATGACCGCCGTTAATCTCAAAAAGAAAAAGTCTGACCTGAGAACCCTCTTTGGTAACTCCATGACCGCCATATCGGGGGCTTGTCTATTGGCCACCGTTATTCCCCTGTTCGCGGTGTTGATTTTTGTCGCTATCCAGGGTTTCCGTAGCATCAACTTAAACCTCTTTGTGAAACTGCCGCCGGCCCCTGGTTTAAGCGGTGGCGGGGTGGGCAATGCCATCATCGGAACCTTCATAGTGGTGGCGATCGCCACGGTAATTTCCGTGCCCATTGGGGTGTTGAGTGCTGTCTACCTTTCAGAATTCAGTGGTGACAACCAAATTGCCAGGGCGGTGCGTTTTGCCACTAACCTGTTGAGCGGTATTCCCTCCATTATTGCGGGGGTATTTGCCTACGGTGCTCTGGTAGCTTCTCGTTTATTTGGTTTTTCTGCTATTGCCGGGGGAGTGGCCCTAGCGGTGTTGATGTTACCCACCATTATCCGTACCACGGACGAGGCGTTGCAAATTGTGCCCCAGGAAATTCGTTGGGCGGCCCTAGGGGTGGGAGCCTACCGCTATCAAACGGTTTTGTTTGTGGTTTTGCCTGCGGCCCTCTCCTCCATCATTACCGGGGTAACGTTGGCGATCGCCAGGGCCGCCGGAGAAACAGCGCCATTGATTTTCACTGCTCTGTATTCCAACTTCTGGCCCCGGGGATTAAAGGAACCCATCGCCACCCTCGCTGTATTGGTTTATAACTTTGCCTCGGTGCCCTACAAATCCCAGCAGGAACTGGCCTGGGCGGCCTCGTTATTGCTGGTGTTTTTGGTGCTGATTACCAACATCACAGCACGGTTCTTTACTCGGAAGAAGGCTTATTAGATACTGATTAAATTAGGAATCCACCATGAATGAATCCCCAGACCAGTCATTAATCCACAATATCCCCGTGTTTACTGTTCAAAACCTTGATGTTTATTACGGTAGTCACCGGGCAGTGCGGAATGTTTCTATGGCCATTCCCAAAAATAAAATTACTGCTTTCATTGGCCCCTCTGGATGCGGTAAAAGTACCATTCTGCGTTGCTTTAATCGTCTCAATGACCTGATTGAAAGTTTCCGTTTAGAAGGCAAGGTTTGCTACCACAACCAAGACCTCTATGCCTCTGACATTGACGTCACGGCGGTGCGCAAGAACATTGGCATGGTGTTCCAAAAGCCCAACCCTTTTCCCAAAACTATTTTTGACAACGTGGTTTATGGCGCTAGGGTGAATGGCTACAAAGGCAATTTAGAAGAATTGGCTGAAGATTCTCTGCGGCGGGCGGCCCTCTGGGATGAGGTGAAGGATAAATTAAAAGCCAGTGGCTTTTCCCTTTCCGGTGGTCAGCAACAACGCCTCTGCATTGCCCGGGCGATCGCCATGCAACCGGAGGTATTACTGATGGATGAACCCTGTTCTGCCCTGGACCCCATTTCCACCCTCAAGGTGGAAGAGTTGATGAATGAACTTAAGCAGAACTACACCATCATCATCGTTACCCACAACATGCAACAGGCCACCAGGGTGGCGGACTATACTGCTTTTTACAATGCTGAAGCCACGGAAAAAGGTAACAAAGTGGGCTACCTAGTGGAATTTGACCAAACGGGGAAAGTATTTGGCGATCCCCAAGAGCAGGAGACCAAGGATTATGTTAGTGGCCGCTTTGGTTAAATTGTTTGCTCCCCTTTATTGGTAGATTTTACCCCCATCGCAAGTTGGGCGCTTCACTCAGTCAAACTTTAAAAGCTTGGGGCTTTAGAACTGCCCAAACCTCTCTGTTATTAGCAACCAATTATTTTTAAATCTTAAAGAGGACATTAGTTATGGTAGTTTCCAATGGCGTGGCCACCAAGGGGGTGCTAGAAGCCCAGGGTGTTAACGTTTACTATGGCTCCCACCTGGCAGTCAAAAACTGTAATATTGCCATTCCCGAAAGGCGAGTAGTGGCCTTCATTGGCCCCTCCGGTTGCGGCAAGAGCACCATGCTCCGTTGTTTCAACCGCATGAATGACCTGGTGGCGATCGCCCGGGTAGAGGGGCGCATTACCTACCATGGTGCGGATATTTATGCTCCCACAGTGGACCCGGTGGGTTTACGTTGTTCCATTGGTATGGTGTTCCAAAAGGCCAATCCTTTTCCCAAATCCATTTACGAAAACATTGCTTGGGGAGCAAGGCTCAACAACTTTCAAGGGGACATGGACGAACTGGTGGAAACTTCCCTACGACGGGCGGCCCTCTGGGACGAGGTGAAGGATAAATTAAAGGCCAGTGGCTTTTCCCTTTCCGGTGGGCAACAACAACGCCTCTGCATTGCCCGGGCGATCGCCGTACAACCGGAGGTGATCCTAATGGATGAACCCTGTTCTGCCCTCGACCCCATTTCAACTCTGAAAATAGAAGGCTTAATGCACGAGCTAAAAGAGCAATTCACCATTGTGATTGTGACCCACAATATGCAACAGGCGTCCCGGGTTTCGGACTACACCGCCTTTTTCAATGTGGAATCGGTGGACAGGGGGGCTAAGGTCGGCAGTTTGGTGGAGTATGGCCCCACGGAAGAAATTTTCCAAAATCCGATGCAGGAGTCCACGCGGGATTATGTCAGTGGTCGTTTCGGTTAATTGAATCTAGTTGGTGAAATTCTGAAATTAAATAAATCCAAAAGCTGGGTCAGACGTGTATAGAAAGTGAACCTTACATTGAGGAACTTTCTGTGAAAACTACCCCATCCTTTTTAACTTCTACTTTGGCGATCGCCTTCCTTGGTGGTGCCCTCGGTGTGGCTTCGGTCAGCCTTTCCTCTCCCCAGGTCAGCGTTGCCCAAATGATGCAGACCCAGGCCCCCAAACCCCTTGCTCCTTCCCTCCAAGGCAAACCAGTGGTGGTGGATATCTATGCCACTTGGTGCCCCGGTTGTCAGACCATTGCCCCTACCCTTAGCCAATTGAAGAAGCAGTACCAGGGAAAAGTGAATTTTGTGGTACTGGATGTCTCGGACAAAAACACGACAAAAATGGCCGAAACCAAAGCCAAGCAGTTGGGGCTCACGACTTTCTTTGATGCCAATAAGACCCAAACCGCCACCGTTGCCATCATCGATCCCGCCACGGGCATGGTCATCCAACAATTTCGTAAAAATGCCAATGCCTCGGACTACACCAAGGTAATTGATGGGGCAATCTCCAGAATGGCAAAAAAATAGTTGATGCCGAGGGCGTTAATCTTTAAATGCCCTCCTTTCTTTTGGCGTAACTTTACCCGTTTTCCGACCTGGGGTCACTTAAGCTCTGGCAACCTTGGGGACTTCGCAAAAATATTTCCTCTCCACTGGGGGCGAAGTTGGTTTGGCCGGCCTCTGCTTTGCTCCTTGATAACCAAATTCTGGAATCGCCATGTTAAACCGTGCCCGTCGTTACTTTTCCCCCACGGCCCCCTGGGCGTTTTGTCTGATTTTATTCCTTGGGGCCCTGTCCTTAGTTGTACTCACCCATCAATGGGTTCCCCTGACAGCAGGATTGGATCATTTCATTGCCGCCGTTGAAAATCATTACCAGCAATGGTTTGACCAGCAAAATACTAGTAATCCCCTGATATTGTTACCCCTGGCTTTTTTCGGGGGACTGCTAGCTAGTTTCTCCCCCTGTATTTTGGCTTTGTTGCCGGTGAATCTGAGCTATATTGGCACTCTCCAAGTCACTTCCCGCCGCCAAGCCCTGGTCAAAGCTAGTTTATTTGTCTTGGGTACAGTGATTGTGCTCAGCTTATTTGGCTTAGTTTCCGCCTTTGCCACCGCCGTTATTGTGGATTTCAAGGGTTACGTCCATTTGGCGATCGGGACCATTATTCTGGCCATGGGATTAAGTTTTGCTGGGCTAATCCACTTACCCTTACCCCGGACCCAAATTAGTTTGCCCGTGGCCGGGCCCCTAGGGGTGGGCATGACCTTTGCTTTGGTGAGTTCTCCCTGTGCCAGTCCGGTATTATTTGCCGTGTTGGCCGCTGCTTCTGCCACCGGTTCCCAGAGCCTAAGTGTGGTGACCATGGTTTTCTATGCTCTGGGTTACACCGCCGTTATTTTCCTAGCTAGCTTGTTCACTGGTCTGATCAAACAGAGCCGGACTTTATTAAAACACTCCTACTGGGTTACGGGACTTGGTAGTGCATTCCTGATGTTGGCGGGGGGATATTATCTGCTCACGGGACTGGGTTGGTTTTTCTAATATGCAAGTTGTGGTGCAGGATGACGGAGAAATTATGGCGGCGGCGCAACGGGGAGATTCCTTGGCCCTCGGAATTCTCTATAACCGCTACGGTGCAGTGGTTTATCGTTTAGCTCTGCGGATACTGCAACGCTCCCAGGATGCGGAGGATTTAACCCAGGAAATTTTCCTTGGCTTAGAAACCACTACTCCCTATAACCCCCAACGAGGAAATCTACTCAATTTTTTGCTGACCCTCACCCGTTCCCGGGCCCTGAACCGAATTCGCCAAGGTCAGAGTCGGGGGCGGCTTTTAAAAGCTTGTCAACACAACCATTTAACGAATGTTCCCAATTTACCCATGGAAAACGCTGCTTTGTCTGAGATGTCCCAACGGGTAGCGTCCGCTTTGGAGACCTTGCCCCCTAACCAACGGCAGGTGCTAGAACTGGCTTACTATGAAGGACTAAGTCAGTCGGAAATTACCCAAAAATTGGACATTCCCCTCGGTACGGTTAAAAGTCGTTCCCGTCAGGGGTTATTAAAGCTAAAAAATTTATTACAGGATCTTGTGGAGTGAACCGATGGAATCCCTAAACCCGATCGCCGTGCAGGAATTATTGGCGGGCTATGTGCTAGAAGATTTAACCCCAGCGGAGCAGGCCCAGGTGGAGGAAATGTTAAGTCAAAATCCGGCTTTAGTACAAGAAGTTGAACAACTGCGGGCCACCCTCAATCTTTTGCCCTTGGGACTATCTTCCGCCGACGTCCCCCCTCCCCTCCTACTTTCCCCATCTCCGGTTAATCAGTTTTCTCCATCAGTAATTAAATCCACCCCCAAGTTTCCCTGGGGAAAAATTGCTTTGGGCGGTTTACTAGCCACGGCGATCGCCGGTTTAAGCTGGCAAAATTATCGACTACATCAACAGCTAGCCACCATTGAGCAAACCAATCAGACATTGCAACAGGTGCTTGATTCCCAGGGGGACCAACAACAAACCCAACAATTATCGACCTATCGCCAGGTGGTCAACCTTCTCCAGGAACCGAACCAAAACTTTTTGACCCTGCGGGCTACCCAAGCCACATCCCAGGCCACAGGCAGTTTAATTGTGGGGGCGGAAAGTGCTTCTGCCCTACTAGTGCTGAAGGATGTCCCTCCGACTACGGATGGCAAATTTTATCAACTTTGGGCTGTGATCGATGGCAAAAAAGTACCATGTCGTTCCTTTCTACCCAATGCCCAAGGGGAAGTTTTGCTAGAGATTCCTTTTGAAAAATGGTTTTCCGCCTCGGAAGTGATGGTCACCGAGGAAAAAGAAGGCTCTCTCCGTCAACCCCGGGGGGAAATGGTGATCCAGGGCCAGCAAATGCCTTTCCAATCCTGAGGTGAGGACACTTGGCAAAACTAAAATCGCTTGCCTCGCAGCCTTTTATCAGCCTCTTTATTTCTAGACTTAAACAAATTTAAGGATAGGATTATCGTGCTAAGTCAGTCTACTAAAACCCGTACTCAAATAAGGGGGGGGTTTAACTGCGACACCTCAATTTTTCAGATGAATTTCAAAAGCAAGAATTATAGTTAATGGTAACTTCTATTGACCTTTACCCCTGGTCTGGAGTGAAAATATCTATCTTAATGAATGGTTTGGATTATATTTTCAGAGTCCTACGCCACTAAAAATTGGGGAGCTTTTGCCTTATCCTGCTTAGAGATGACATCCAATGTAAATGTTTATGAACCCATTGCTCCCTCCCCTGTGGCCAATGATTGCCACCGCCGTAGAAACAGAAACGGAAATAGCTCCATTGGTATTGGCCGGGGTGCTCCTCAGCCTGGTGGTAGTCTATTTTGCTAGCAAGTTGGGCGGGGAAGTTTGTCTCCGACTCAATCTGCCGCCAGTGCTAGGAGAATTGGTGGGGGGCGTGTTAGTGGGGGTTTCTGCCCTGAAACTATTGTTATTTCCCGAAGGAGGCCTGGCCCCCGAAGATTCCCTGGTTATTCAACTGTTGATGGGGTCGGCGGATTTATCCGCGGAAGCGGCGGCATCGGTCTTCAGTGCCCAGAGTGAGGTAATCTCGGTCATTTCTGAGTTGGGGGTCATTATTCTCCTATTCGGAATTGGTTTGGAGTCTAACCTCAAGGAACTGATTCGGGTGGGCCCCCAGGCGGCGATCGTGGCAGTGGTGGGGGTAGTAACTCCCTTCAGTTTAGGCACCATTGGCCTGATGACCATTTTTGGGGTGGCGGCCATTCCAGCAATTTTTGCCGGGGCAGCCCTAACGGCCACTAGTATTGGTATCACTGCAAAGGTATTAGCGGAGATTAACCGCCTAAGTTCCAATGAAGGCCAGATCATTATTGGGGCAGCAGTGTTGGACGATATCCTCGGCATTATTGTCCTGGCGGTGGTGGGTAGCTTGGTAAAAACTGGGGAAATCCAAATCAGCAATATCATCTACTTAATCCTTAGTGCCACCGGTTTTGTGGTGGGTTCAATTCTAATTGGTCGCCTGCTCAGTCCCTTCTATGTCAGCCTAGTCAACCGCATGAAAACCAGGGGTCAGTTGCTTCTGGTATCCATTTGTGTGGCGTTTGTGCTTTCCTACATTGCCCAAATTGTCCAGTTAGAGGCGATTTTGGGTTCCTTCGCGGCGGGGTTAATCCTGGCTGAAACGGAAAAGCGGGAAGATTTGGAAGAACAAATTTTGCCCCTGGCGGACTTTTTCGTGCCAGTATTTTTTGTCTGTGTGGGGGCTAAGACGGATGTCAGTGTGCTCAACCCCGCTGTGCCTGCTAACCGAGAGGGTTTGATTATTGCTGCCTTTTTAATTGTGGTGGCGATCGTGGGTAAGGTGGTTACTGGTTTTACCCTGTTTGGTAAGTCGGAATTGAACAAACTGGCGATCGGGGTGGGTATGATTCCCCGGGGAGAAGTTGGTCTAGTTTTTGCCGGGGTAGGGGCTGCCAGTGGAGCTTTGGATCCGGCCACCGATGCCGCCATTATTGTGATGGTCATTGTTACTACGTTTGTGGCCCCCCCTTGGCTACGGGCTGTGTTTGAAGGCGCCAAAAAGGAGGAAGCTCAGGAAAAGCCGGTTCCCACTCCAGAGTAATTAGTCGCAACCCAGATTTATCCTAGATTTATTTTTATCCCCGAGGCTTCTCTGGTAAGCTTTTCGGGGGTTCCCAGTTTGGGGAAGAATCCTTGCTAGAATCATGGTTGACAAGCATGATTAAACTAATTTTCAATATTGCTGAGATCAAATTTTAATTGGACCCATCAGAGCAAAACTGAATAGTCTTGAGTAATGCCAAGGCATTACTGGTGGATTACAGGGAAATGTTTTGAGTATCCTATAAGAGTAAGTTTATGGAGACCCTAATTACAGAAGAAGTTATCAAATAATTAAGGGCTATGCCTCAGCATTTGCAATGGCAGGTAGTGGAATTTGTTCAAAGACTAAAAAAAACACAAATTCAAGGAACACCAGGACAACAATTGTTACATTTTGCTGGCTCTATTAACGCCGAAGCTCTTCAGTTAATGTGTCAAGCTATTAAACAAGATTGTGGACAGATTGATGTCGATCAATGGCAAGTTTGTGCTTGATATAAATATCATTATTGCTCTTTTTGCGGATGAAATAATGGTGAAGAAAAAGCTTATTACAGCCAATGAAATTTTTATTCCAAGTATTGTCATTGGTGAATTATGTTACGGTGCCATAACATCCGGAAGAGTCCAAGCCAATTTGGAAAGAGTGAGTGAATTAATTGCCAATGGCACAGTATTATCCTGTGACGCTGAAACAGCCTGGTAATATGAAAAAATTAAGCATAAGTTAAAGCTCAAAGGTCGTTCATTAACGGAGAATAATATTTGAACTGCCGCCCTTGGACTACAACACAATATGATTTTAATAACAAGGGATGCTCACTTTCAGGCGATAGAAAATTTAGAAGTAGTGGCGTGGTGAAAACATGCTGAAATATAATTTCAACTCGATTCGTCAAAATAAAACTGAGTGGCCTTGAAGTTAAACTTAACGGTTGGTGTACTTATTAAACTCGTCAGTCTTGACAATCTTAAAAAAATAAACTGGCTTCTGGGCGATGCTAAGAGCCAGTAGACCTGGAAAAACTAAAGGATAGTTAGAGCAATCACTGTGACCACATTCTTCCAATCAGTATTTCCAAGAACTTTAGAAAAATGACCTATCCCTAAAGCTCGAAGCCAGGGCAGTTTGGTATTATTGAACACAGTGCAGTACGACTACCAGACTACCAGTTAGGCATTAAAATCATGGGCGCATCTTTTCGGGCAGAACCATTTCTCTGGATTCATTTGGCGGGGATTGTGGTGGTGCCGTTGGCCCTCCTGACCATGATGCTGGGTTTAGCGCTGGGGACGCCCTTTTCTGTTTATGGTGTGGAACTGATTTTCTTGATTGCGGTGGGCTGGTTGCCGGTAATGGTGATGCAATGGTTTAAGCCCTTTGAGATTTTCAGTTTGCTGATCATTGCCCTGCGCCCCGATAGTTTGAGGGAAGACCAACTGCGGATTTTAAGTTTGTTTAAACGGGGCCAACAACGGTGGATTACTTTGCTGGGGGGACTGATTGGCCTTGGTTTATTGTGGTTGGTTTATTACTATGCCCCGATCGCCTATCCTTGGGTAACGGATTTGCCCCAAATTCGTTTGGCGGGCCTTGGGCTGGGGGCGATCGCCTATTTGATGGCCAATTTATTTTTGCAGGTGCCCCTGAGTGTGCTAGGGGTATTATCCACAAGCCAGGCTAATTTTGCTGAGGCCACTCCTCTGGAAGCGAATGAGATCAAACAACAGTTCACCATTCCCGGCATTAAGTTACGGCAAATTCCTTTGGTGCCCAGAATTGAGTCCTGATGGGCGAGAATTTCCGTTCTCCGTTGGGTTAGAATCGGTAGCGGGCAATTTTCCTGGGATTAGGCCACGTTGGTCTTGACCATGGCCAAGGGAAAAACCATAGTCCCCTGTTGATTAACCTGACCAGCGGTAATCAGTATTTGATCCATCTCTATTAACAAGGCCTTTGCTAGGGCAAAACTACGAGACCCATATTTTTCCATGACTATTTCTTTGGAAGCCGATTTAAAATCCCTACAACAATCTGCCCAGGCGGCGATTAACGGTTGTGACGACCTGGATGGGTTGGACAAATTGCGGGTGCAATACTTGGGGAAAAAAGGGGAATTGTCCCTCATCCTGAAAGGTATGGGCAAACTTTCTGCGGAGGAAAGGCCAATCCTTGGGGCGATCGCCAATGAAGTGAAGGAAGCTTTGCAACAGGATTTGGAATGCCGCAAAACTAACCTACAAAATGCGGCGATCGAGGCTCAGCTAGCAGCGGAAACTTTGGATGTGACCATGGCGGGCAGTTACCGTCCCCAGGGCCGTCGCCATCCCCTCAATAGCACCGTTGACCGCGTGTTGGATATTTTTGTTGGTTTGGGCTACACCGTCGCCACGGGGCCCCAGGTGGAAACGGATTATTACAATTTTGAAGCGTTAAATATTCCTGCTGACCACCCGGCCCGGGATATGCAAGATACCTTCTTTTTGAAAGATGGGCGTCTGCTGCGCACCCACACTTCACCGGTGCAAATTCGTTATATGGAAAAGCATGATCCCCCCATTCGCATTGTTGCCCCTGGTCGGGTTTATCGGCGGGATACGGTGGATGCTACCCACTCTGCTGTGTTCCATCAAGTGGAACTGCTGGCGATCGATAAAGGTTTAGCTTTTACTCATTTGAAAGGCACCATTCAAGCGTTCATCAAGCAAATGTTTGGGGAAGCGTTGCCGATTCGTTTTCGGGCAAGTTACTTTCCTTTCACCGAACCCTCGGCGGAAGTGGATGTGCAATGGCAGGGTAAATGGCTAGAGGTGATGGGCTGTGGCATGGTGGATCCCAACGTTATGAAGGCAGTGGGCTATGACCCAGAGGTTTACACTGGCTTTGCGGCAGGCTTTGGGGTGGAGAGGTTTGCCATGGTGCTACACCAAATTGACGATATTCGCCGGCTGTATAACAGCGACCTCCGCTTTCTGCGCCAGTTTTAAGGTTGATCGACTTTTAACGCTGGGGAACGTTGAGGGATGGGGACGTTGATCCCGGCTCAAGTTCCACGCAGGAATTGGTATCTTTAAGTACCATTCTCAGTAGTAGGGCCTGGATTACCAACAGGCCACAGGCGGCCCCTATGAGTAAATACCAGTACTGCCAAGCCAGTTTCCTTAAGGTTTGGGCCACTGCGTCAGCAATGATTCTTTCCAGATGATCGCTGGTCAATTCTTTATGGACAATTTTTTCTAGCTGGCCATAGAACTTATCGGTGGTCTGACGCACTGTTTCGTTGACTTGATTACTAATGGCCGTTTCTACTTTGTGGAGGGGATTTTCCATGGATTTAGAGTACTAGAG
>NZ_JADEWJ010000390.1:0-2498 GCF_015207725.1 Synechocystis sp. LEGE 06083 | reverse complement strand
CCAGAACTTTGCTAACAAGCTTTTAGGGGGCCTTCGGTTCGGTCAGAATAATTTTCCGTTGTTGGGGATCGTGACGGGGGCTTAATTCCTCCATAATTTTGCGGCTCTGGCTGGGGTCAAAACTACGGTGGAAGTCACTACGGAGTTGCTTAACCCTGGCCTCCGTTTCTTCTACCTGCATCTGAATTTCGTTCAGTTTGGCCTGTTGGGTTTGTTGATGGGGCAACAATCTGGCGATCGCCATTATGGAAACCACGACAAAAATACCATTGAGGCCCAGCTTGAAAAGAATTTCCCACACTAGCCACTTATGCTCAGGCTGAAACTTTTGTTCAGGGCGCTTACGACTTCTGGAACGGGGGCGACGGGCACTACTGGGTTTGAACGTTTGGGCAGTCATGGCGGGTAATTTTTGAGCCGGAGATAGCAAGAGGTCTGACAACTCACACCGGACTCTAAAGATGCCAGCATTTCCCCTAAAAATCAATAGGGCGCAACGCATCGCGCCCCAAGGATCGGATTATACGGCCGACGTTGGTCTACTTATAAAGTTCCGTGGAGAGACGGAAAGCTAGGAAAGCAGGCAGGAGAGCAACCACTAAGGCTGCCAAAATTTGGGTGTCAGATAATGCCATGGATAGTTAACTCCTAGATAAAAACAGATCGTGAGAAACATTAACAACACTTTGCAATATGGGGGCAGTTTTGGGAAACAAGTTGTTACAAGTCTTTAGAAAACTCGATACTTACCCAACTCCTATCCCCAGGGTGGCCAACCGGATAACCTAGTCTGGGCTAGAGTTCTCCCCGGATTTCTTCCACCACGCCATCCCGCAGCACCAATTCGACCCCCATTTTTTGCACCAGGTTATCCCCTTTTTGCAGACGGAAAAAGCTCTCCATCTGGCCCTGGATCACTTCCTGGTTGAGTTCTAATAACTGCACCTGTTGCATTTGTTGCAGAGCTTGGTTTTTTTGCTCGAGGATTTCGCTCTTTTGTTGATTAACCTGCATTTGAATGTTTTCAATTTGCTGGCTGACATTGGGGGGCAGGGGCACCAAGCTTTGTTTTTTAATCTCGGCGATCGCCCGTTGACTTTGGGCGTCGAGTTGTTGCACCTGATTATCCATCTGACTCACCTGGGCTTGGAGTTGTTGTTGCATCTCCTCTTTCCAGCGGGGGGTAACAATTACCTTGAGGGTGACGGGACGCTTGAGCAGTAATGTGTTGTTAGTATCGTCCATAAATTAAATTAAACCTAAAACTAGGGAAAGGGTTACATTGCAGTGCATCCCCAGAATATCTCCCCAGTGCGGTTAAACCAAGCTAGAAGCCCTACCAATTGACCCTAGAGGTCATCACCATCAACCAGGGGTGCCCCCACCACAGCAGGGCAATAAAGCCCATTACCCCCACATAGGCTGGTTTAATAAATTCTTGCCATACCAGGGTCTGCTTTCCCTCCCAAATCGCTTGAAAGGGAATAATGGAAGTCCTTTGCTTGACCTGCAAAAAAGCTTCGCCATATTTCTCGTACCAACGGCGATCGCCATGCCAGACCGCAAAACAATGGTGGGCAATTAGCCCCAGACTGGTGACCAAAGTAAAAGTAGTTCCTAACCAGAGGGTATGGGCCATACACCAAATTACCTGGCCGACCATTTGGGGATGGCGACAAATGCGAATAATGCCCGTTTCATAGAGATGGATTTCCGGCTTTTGGATAGCGGCAATTTCCAAGAGGTTAAAAGTGGCGGGGAAAAGGAAAAAAAAGGAGAGGGCAGACAAAATCCACACCAGAGGTTTAACTCCCGTGACTCCCTGTACTTGCCAGAGTTGGAGGCCGTCGTAGCGATGGTTGAAAAAATAAATAATTAGACCCGTGGCCAGGGGAATACTCACCAAGGCAAATAGGACTCGATAGCCTCTGGCGCCAATTTTGCTTTCTCCCCAGGGTCGTAGGGCCGCTAACCCACTATGGGCCACTGCAAACAAGAGAAGATAGGCGGCAATAATGCCATGGCTGGGGGTCAACCAGGGCCAGGGGGAGGAAATATTAAACAAGGCCAAGCAATTTAGTGGGGGGAATGGGGCAAAAACCATGGAAAAGTCTACTGGGTCAATGGCTAACGGCGAAACGGCGATCGCCAACGATGACAGTTAACCAACAATACATTTTCCCACACCCCCACAGCCAAAGACGGCCTAGAATTGAGCATTGCTGTTTCTGCACCGTCCCGCCCCCTAGGTAATTTGTCATGCAGCGCACCCGATTAAATACCATTGTTGAAGTTCGTGGCCAGCAACTTTCCCAATTTTTCAGGAATCCCTGGCGACGTATTTCCCTGAGTTTATTAGCCTTTTTGTTCGGTTTTTTTGTTGGCACTGCCGTAGCCACCACCGCCGGTCAGAATGCTCAATGGGACGTGGTTTGTGCTGCCTTTATTCTGCTTTTTTGTGAATTTGTCAATCGTTGGTTCTATCGCCGGGGGGGAAA
>NZ_JADEWJ010000389.1:0-2527 GCF_015207725.1 Synechocystis sp. LEGE 06083 | reverse complement strand
CTGTAAACGCATCAGGCTGACCAGGTTATCCCCGGTGGTGGGGTTAATCAATTCCTGGCGATCGGTACTGGCTTCCACGCTCTGCACAGATGCTTGATAGTTGAGGGCCAAGCTGGGATCTTCAAAGGGGTAAATGGTGGGGGAAACAATAATCGCCCCCACACTACTTTGCACCGTCTGGAAACCGAGGGAGCCGTTGTATAAACGCTCGCGGTAATTGTACTCAAATCGTAGATCGTAGGGATTGCCCAAATCCCCCAATTTATTCTGCAAAGCTAGTTTGGCCCGGAGGGAATCATCAATGGCATCCAAATTGAGGTTGGAAAAGTTGAGGGTATTCAGTAAATTCATCCGCTCATTGAAGTTGACGTTCAACTCCGTAATCAAACCAAAGGCAGCAGGGCAAAGGGCACAAACCTCCGCATCGCTCTGGTTGGCCAGGGGGAAAGCGTCGGGGAAAAAGACCTTTTGCACCAGGTATTGGGGCTTAACTTGAAAGGTGACACTGTCGGTGTCAATGGGGGTGAAATTCCCCTGGACGTATAGGCCGCCCCGGTCTTCGCCGTCATAGCCAATGCTAATTAATCCCGGTTGGCGATCGCGGCGATCGATGGTGAGACGGTCCTGGAAGGGCAGGGATGTGGTTTGGTCGAGCAGCACCCGGGAGCCAGTGAGTTTGAGTTCATCCACCTCCGGGGCGACGTTATAGTAATCGGCAGTTTCCGCTTGTACCTCTAGCTCCGGGGGGTTAAAGGGATCGTTGGTAATGCGAACTTTCTTGGCCCGCCAACCATCGGCGTCGAAGTCCACCTGCTCTGCCTGGAAACGGAGGCGATTGACTTGGCCACCAGTGTCCGTTTGGCTAGCACTCTGGGCCCCTGGGTTACTGGCCCCAATGCCGGCCCGAAAGCCTTCTTGCCCCACTACATTGGTGAGGGGCTGATTAATGGCCAGGCGATCGTTCAAGCTTTGGTTAGAAACAATGGGGTTGCCAAAGTCAGCGGGCACAGTTTGGGCAAAGTCCCGGGCGGTGCTGGGCTGGTAAATTTCCCCGTTGGCGTCGTAGATTACCCCCTGGTTGAGCACAAAGAAGTATTCAAATCTTTGTCCCTGGAGAATCTGTTCTCCCCGCTTCAGGGTGACGTTCCCTTCAGCCACAGCAAACCGGTCCGGCAAATTAACCCGTAGGCGATCGGCCAGCAGTAGCCCATTGGCAAAGCGCATGGTGACGTTGCCGGTGGCGGTGACCACTTCCCGATTGCTGTCAAATTCTTGGTGGTCGGAAATTAGTTCGATTACTTCCGGGGGAATGGCGACTTCATCTGCCTCCGTGGCCGGAATAGGGGAACTATCAAGAAATTGGCTCGGCTCTGGGTTATTTTCTGTTGTCGTTGGGGGAGGGGTGACTCCAGGGTCTATTTCCAAGACTTCATCGACTTCATCGATCGCCTCTTGGCCCTTTTCTTCAACTGTGGGCTCAGCTTCCCCCGTGGGCCCTGTGATCACTTCTAACTCCGACTCGCTGGGGGCTGTGATCAGATATTCTTGAATCTCTCCGTCCCGGGACTGACTGATAATTTTCTTGGCCGTAGGAATGGGTACCTCCACAGGCCGATCGCCGATTTTAGAGTTGGGGGCAACGGGAGTACCCCCCAGGGTCAAACCAGAGTTGGGATTAAGGTACAGATCCTTGGCCGAAGCCTGGGCGATCGCCGGGTCCGCCGATGGAGGAGTGGACGAGGAAAGTGTTGCCCCGTCAGTTGCCAGCATTTCTTCAGTCTCCCTCGGACTGATCACTTCAATGGGTACCGGAGGAGGGGGAGGGGAAACAATAGGGGGCATTTAAATCGACGAACTAAACGCCAACGCTAACATTTGCTTTGTTTGGACTGAAATATAAAGCTAAGGCTAACTGGGCTTGGTTAACAAGGGGGACGATCAATTGCCAGAAATCGTTTCGTCTGTGGCCCCAGCGACAAAAAACTCTCCGGTGGGGGAGAGCAATCAGGTTCCAATCTACCCCTGGCACAAAAATTAGTCTAGGGAGAGAGGAAAATTTTTTTGGCTAAAGCTTATTCAAAGTCCTTGCGGCCAGGGTTCCGGGTGGGGTCACTGGAAAGGAAGCCGAAGATAAACAGGGAAATAAACAAGCCAACAACGATATAAACGGCGATTTTAAGGGTTAACATAAATTCTCCTTGTTAAATTCAAAGGCGTAGCCAAGCTTAATTGAGCAAAAATCCGGGCGCAGAAACCATTCTACCTTGCCTACTTTACCCCATTTCGGTCTAGGCTTTGGGGGGATGGCCGGGGAATTTCCACCGCCAAGGGAGGCACACCATGGGCTTAAACAATCTCGACCACTTACTGGGCCATCTCAGGCGATCGCCGGGGTGGGAACAACTGCGCCGTTACCAATTGGTCAAAGAAGCTTGGCAGAAGGTGATCGATCCCCGTTTACGTGACTGTACCAAGCCCCTGGGCGTTCAGCGGGGGGCACTGACGGTGGCGGTCATTTCCCCGGCCC
>NZ_JADEWJ010000388.1:0-2540 GCF_015207725.1 Synechocystis sp. LEGE 06083 | reverse complement strand
CGATGGCGATCGCCTGGAACCAGTTAGGGTCACCTTGACGGCAAAAGAATTGGGACAGGTATTACAAGGGGAAGTGGGTCGTCAACTGAAGCTGGAATCTGTACCCCGGATCCAAACCCAAATTAGGGAGAAATCCTTAGAAGTAGGCACGGTGTTAGACCCCAACATGTTAAACAATGCCCGACTGTCCCCGGGGCAACAACGCATTGTGGAGCGGGTTTTACCACTGCTACCCAGTCAAAATCAGCCTTTTTATGTCGGCATAGAAGGGGCGCCCCAACTGGAAGCAGGGCAACTGATCATGACCGAAAATTCCCGCATTAAAATTGGTGAATTGAGCTTTAGTGTCGCGGATGTGGCCCAACGGTTGAATGTGCCACCGGAGAAGTTAAAGCAGATACTACAGGTAAATCTGGATGAATTAAATTTACAGGGCCTACAGATAGAAGATGGCACTGTGAAGTTGGAAGTTAGTCCTCAACGTTAATTCAATTGCCCCATTGTGATCCATGGCACTAGATACTAGATAAAATCACTGAGCATATCCCGTACAAAACTAGCAATGGGGATCGCCACTAAAATGCCCAATAATCCAGCCACCTTGGCTCCAATCATCAAAGAAAGTAAAATCCAGACGGGATGCACCCCAGTGACACGACCTAGTAATCTCGGGGCTAGGCCATTTTCCACCACCTGGTCCACCACAGTGGCGATCGCCAGGACTTTAATGCCCAACCAAATACTTTGAAAACTGGCAATAATACTGATTAAAACAATACTAGTGCCGCCGCCAAAAGGGAAAAAGGCCATAAAGCCCACAAACATACCAAACAGCAGGGCTAGGGGCACTTGAAAAATGCTCAAAGCGATGATTAAACTGACCCCCAGTAGGGCCGCTACGGTGGCTTGGCCAATGTAATAATTTTGAAAACTGTGGCGTAATCTTTGCCTTACCTTATGACGCCAATCAATGGGTAGCCAACGGAACATACCGTCCCAAAATGTCTGCCCCCGCAGTAACAAATAGACGGTCATAATAAAAATAAAGCCCGCTTCCACTAAGCTACCCGCAGTCCAAATTAATAAATTTACTAGTTGATTAGTAATGGAGCGGATTTGGTTAGGAAACTCGCTGGATAACTCTCGACCCCAAGCGCGGAAATTGGTAGGAATTTCCCATTGACTACTTAAATTATCGAGGCTTTCTAAGTGGCGATCGCCTAGGGTATTGAGATGGGGTAAAAGCTGTAAAACAGTACGAATTTGATCCACTAATTTGGGAATTATCAACAGGCCAATCGCCGCCAAAATAATCGCCGTGGTGAGCAATACCAATATCACTGCGTAGGGCAATTTCAGACGGGGATATCGCTGGAGCCAACGCACCGGATAGCCAAGAATAAAAGCGATCAGGTTGGCAATAATAAAAATTCTCAGGGGGGACTGAAAATAATCCAATAGCTGCAGTAGCACCCAACCGTTGAGCAGGCACAGGGGCAACGTTAGACCAATCCACAACCAACGGCGATCGCCAGGGGGCATATTGGGCCAATTCATCAAAAAATAAGATAGTTAAACAGGCAATTAACCTAGACTAATCGATCGCTTCATAATCACTGTAAACAGTTTCGTCAGAGTCAAAATCAAACTCTTCCCCATCATCTAAACCGTACACCGGAGCAGTTTCCACATAATCCATACCACCGGGATTGATGGTGCCATTGATCATGGTGCCGGGAGTCATGGTGATGGCAGGAGAGGTCTGGGGGGTATTCAAATTGGTTTCCAGCGGTTCAATCATTTGGCTCGCGCCACTGCTGGTGCCCTGAACAAAATTAGCAAATTCATTACTACCAACCCCCTTGCCCTGTTGATATACTTCCGTACCAATCAGCAAGATGATCTGCCGGAATTCCTCCACCAAGGTCTGCAATTTCTCCACTGGCGTATTGGGAGTCCGTAAAGCGATCGCCAATTGATCCTTCTTCTGCTTACTGGAAGATTTGAGTTCCTCCCGCACCAGTTCGCCATTTTCCTGGAGCGTGGTCTCGTAGGTGTGGAAAAGGCTCTCCGCTTGATTCTGTAGCTCCATCATCCGCAGACGGAGTTGATCCTGGGCAGCATACTGTTCAGCATCCTGGCGCATCTTTTCAATTTCCCCGCCGCTCAAGCCACCGGTATGGCTAATGACAATGCTCTGTTCCTTGCCTGTGCCCTGGTCCTGGGCGGAAACCTTGAGAATACCATTAACATCAATTTCAAAACTGACCTCAATTTGGGGCATCCCCCGGGGAGCGGGAGGAATCCCTGCCAGCAAAAACTTACCTAGGCTTTTGTTATCCCTGGCCATGGCCCTTTCCCCTTGGAGCACATGGATTTCCACCGACGTTTGCCCGTCGATCGCCGTGGAAAAAACTTCTGAGCGACTAGTGGGGATGGTGGTATTGCGTTCAATGATTTTCGTTGTCACCTCCCCTAAAGTCTCCAAACCCAGGGATAAAGGCGTTACATCCAACAGCAACACATCCTCCACCTCGCCC
>NZ_JADEWJ010000387.1:0-2566 GCF_015207725.1 Synechocystis sp. LEGE 06083 | reverse complement strand
CACCTGGGCCATGGACTCCACAATCAATACCCCAGGCATAATTGGGCGATTGGGAATATGCCCCGGAAAAAACGGTTCGTTAATGGTGACATTTTTCAGACCGACGGCGGATTTACCTGGCTGAAAATCAATGATGCGGTCCACCAGGGCGAAGGGATAGCGGTGGGGCAATAGGTCACTAATTTCTTGGATGGTGAATTGGGTTTGGGCACTGGCTTCATTGCCATTGCTGTCGCTTAAATTGGGAGTCACCTCCGGAGTTGAAATTGCCATGGGAAAATTTTTGCTAAAAATCTAGGACAAACAGAAGTTGTTGGAAAGTTGGGGGAAATCTAGGGTCTGCCCAGCAAAGCCTGGTTAATCTCCAGCATTCTGGCCGGGTTTTGCCCCCGATCGCCACCGAACACCAGTTTAAAGCCCATTGGACTCTCCCCCGGGCCCCGACCCCAGAAAAATCGGCCAATTCTTCTGCGGGGTTGGCCTACTACCGATAAGATGGGAAGGTTGTTCATTCCCCAAACAGTCCGCTGAATCCTGTGGAAATTTTTGTTTATCACACGCCGGAATTAACACCAGATCAGCCATTGCCCGATTGTGCAGTGGTTATTGATGTCCTGCGGGCCACCACCACCATTGCCACGGCACTCAAAGTTGGAGCGGAGGCGGTACAGGTTTTCAGTTCCCTGAATGATTTGTTGGCCACCAGTGCGGCTTGGCCAGAGGAAAAACGCCTCAGGGCCGGGGAAAGGGGCGGGGCCATGGTAGAAGGCTATGACCTGGGTAATTCTCCCCTTGATTGTACTCCAGAACTGATGATGGGGAAAAGATTATTTCTATCCACCACCAATGGCACCCGAGCTTTACAACGGGTGGAAAATTGCCCCCAACTCATCACAGCTTCTTTGGTTAATCGGGGTGCAGCGGCAGATTATCTGGTCAAAAACCAGCCCAAAACCGTGTGGCTGCTAGGTTCCGGTTGGGAAGGGGGTTACTCCCTAGAGGATACAGTTTGTGCCGGGGCGATCGCCGCCTACCTCACAGAAAAGGGGGTGGAATTCACCAAAGGCAACGATGAAGTAACGGCAGCTTTAAGTCTTTACCGCCAATGGCAGGACAATTTGTTGGGACTGTTTGAATTGGCTAGCCATGGCCAGCGGTTGCTGAAGCTCGATCGCCTGGATGATTTGCGCTACTGTGCCACGGAGGATTTAATTGATATTCTGCCCAAGCAGGTATCCCCAGGGGTATTGACCGCCGCTTAAATCGACAATTGTATTTATATTAAATTTAGTTTTTCCAATTATTTCCCCGCTAAAATTCCATTTCCCAACCACTATGGATACATTTGACGCTATTTACCAACGGCGATCGATTAAGCATTTTGACCCTGACCATCGACTGACCCCAGAAGAAGAAAGAAAATTGCTCGAAGCGGCCATCCAAGCCCCCACTAGTTATAACATCCAACATTGGCGGTTCCTGATTATCCGGGACCCCCAACTACGGCAAACCATTCGGGACAAGTATGGCAACCAAGCCCAAATGACCGATGCCTCCCTGCTAATTTTGGTGGTGGCGGATGTCAATGCCTGGGATAAGGATCCCGCCCGTTACTGGCGCAATGCTCCCCCAGAGGTGGCGGATTATTTAGTCGGGGCGATCGGCTCTTTCTATGGTGGTAAACCACAGTTACAAAGAGATGAAGCCCAACGATCCATCGGCATGGCTATGCAAAATTTGATGTTAGCGGCCAAGGCCATGGGCTATGATAGCTGTCCCATGATCGGTTTTGACCTGGAAAAGGTGGCCGAATTGGTCAAGTTACCCGCTGACTACGCCATTGGCCCCATGGTGGCGATCGGTAAGCGCACCGAAGATGCCCGTGCCAAAGGGGGACAACTGCCCCTGGAGGAAGTGGTCAAAGAAAATTCCTTTGCCTAGGTCGATTCCCCGGTGGACGATTGGGCATTGGAGCGACATCTTCCCTGCACCCAGGTAACCCCTTGATTTTCCCGTTTAACGAAATTTTGCTTGATTAACACCTCTATGCGTACTCATTATTGCGGCGACCTACGGACAACCCATCTGGGGGAAACTGTTACCCTCTACGGTTGGGTCGATCGCCGTCGAGATCATGGTGGCGTAATTTTCCTGGACCTGCGCGATCGCCGGGGCATAGTGCAAATCGCTAGTAGCCCCGACCAAACCCCCGTTTCCTATCCGGTGGCAGAGGGATTACGTAATGAGTATGTGGTGCAAGTTACCGGTGTGGTTAGTAAACGCCCCCCGGAGTCGTTAAACGAGAAAATTCCCACCGGAGAAATTGAGATCTATGCGGACAGCATCATCCTGCTCAACGCCGTCAATCAACAATTGCCCTTTGTGGTTTCCAGCCACGAAGCAGAACAGGTGCGGGAGGATGTGCGGCTCAAATACCGCTACCTAGACTTGCGGCGGGCCAGGTTAAGCCAAAATCTCCAACTGCGCCATCAAGTGGTGAAAGCCATGCGCCGTTTTCTAGAGGATCAAGAGCACTTTCTGGAAATTGAGACTCCCATTCTCACCC
>NZ_JADEWJ010000386.1:0-2578 GCF_015207725.1 Synechocystis sp. LEGE 06083 | reverse complement strand
GCCATGGCCTTCACCGTGGTGATGATGGCGGGGCTGTTCCAGATTGCTTTTGGTTTGCTCAAATTGGGCAAATACGTCACCATGATGCCCTATACCGTCATTTCCGGCTTTATGTCTGGCATTGGCATTATTTTGGTGATTTTGCAGTTGGCCCCCTTCCTTGGCCAAGCTAATCCCAAGGGGGGAGTGATTGGCACCCTCCAGGCCCTACCGAATCTAGTTAGCAATGTCAGACCAGTGGAGACCCTATTGGCCCTGATGACGGTGGGCATTATTTGGTTTATGCCTTCCCGTTGGAAAAAGTTTGCTCCACCCCAATTGGTGGCTTTGGTGTTAGGGACAATTATTTCCATCACTCTGTTTGGCGATCTGGATATCCGACGCATTGGCGAAATTCAGGCTGGCTTGCCCGCTCTACAACTACCAATGTTCCAGGCTGATCAGTTACAGAGGATGCTGATCGATGCGGCCGTTTTGGGGATGCTGGGCTGTATTGATGCCCTCCTGACTTCGGTGGTGGCGGATAGCTTGACCCGCACAGAACATAACTCCAACAAAGAATTAGTCGGCCAGGGCATCGGCAACGTGATGTCTGGTTTATTTGGTGGTTTGGGGGGAGCTGGGGCCACCATGGGGACGGTGGTAAATATCCAGTCCGGGGGACGCACAGCCCTGTCTGGCTTGATCCGGGCAATGGTGTTATTGGTGGTGATTCTTGGGGCGGCTAAATTGGCGGCTACCATTCCCCTGGCCGTATTGGCGGGTATTGCTTTCAAGGTTGGGGTGGACATTATCGATTGGGGTTTCCTCAAGCGGGCTCACCATGTCTCCATCAAAGGGGCATTGATTATGTATGCGGTCATCGCCCTGACGGTGCTGGTGGATCTAATTGCAGCAGTCGGTATTGGTGTATTTATTGCCAATATTCTCACCATTGACCGTATGAGTGCGTTGCAGTCCGAAGCGGTGAAAAGTATTAGCGACGCTGACGACGAAATTCTCCTTTCCGCCAATGAAAAACGTTGGTTAGATGAGGGCAATGGCCGGGTGTTGCTCTTCCAACTGAGTGGGCCGATGATTTTTGGGGTGGCTAAGGCGATCGCCAGGGAGCATAATGCCATTCAAGAATGTGACGCGATTGTTTTCGATGTCAGTGATGTACCCCATTTGGGAGTAACCGCTTCCCTGGCCCTAGAAAATGCCATTGAAGAGGCAGCGGAAAAAGGTCGAGCAGTGTACATTGTGGGAGCAACGGGCCAAACCAAACGGCGCCTGGAAAAATTAGAAGTGTTCCGCTTTGTACCCGAAAGTAATTGCTATATCGACCGCTCTGAAGCTCTCAAGGATGCTGTCCTAGCCTTGGGACCTCATGAAAGTGAGGACTCCCCTTCCAGTTCCTCCGTCCAGACCACATATTGATTTCTCCCCCGGCGTTTTGCTTCATACAGGGCCCGGTCTGCTTGCTCGATGAGGGTCCTGGGGGAATTTTCCTTAGAAGGAAACTGGGTGCTGATGCCTAAGCTAATGGTGATTTGCGCACCGATGGGGGAAGCTTCATGGGCGATCGCCAACTGGGCGATGGCATTAACAACTTTTTGCATTACCAGTACAGCCCCTTCTCCGTCAGTTTCCGGCAGGATAATGGCAAATTCTTCTCCCCCAAAACGAGCTAGCAAATCCGCCGGACGACTCACAGACTTTCTTACCCCCCGAGCTACCCTAATCAAACAATTATCTCCCTGGGGATGGCCGTAACAATCATTGTAATTTTTGAAATAATCGATATCAAATAAAATCAGCGATAACGGTTGTTGAGACCGGGATAATCTGCGCCATTCTTGCTTAATACGCACATTAAAACAGCGACGGTTAGGGATTTTTGTTAGTCCATCAATATCCACTAGATAACTCAATTTTTTATTAAATCGTTCGAGGCGAATTTGAGCTTTTTTTAGAATTTTTTCAGCATTTTCTGCCCTCTCTTTTTCCGTAATTAGTAGATATTCTTTAGCTTTTTGTTCAGTAATATCCTTAATGTAACCGTGCCAAATAGTTCCCCCATCGCTTTCCCGTTGGGGAGTGGCGTAACCCAATACCCAGATAACCCTTCCTTCGGGAAAACAAACCCGGTATTCATAATACCAAGGGGTTAAATTTGCCGCTGAAGTGTAAATTGATTGAAAAAGTCCATCTAATTCGTCGGGATGGAGCACTGCTAAAATTGCATCGGAATTTTCCCGCACTTCCTCAGGGGTAACGCCATAAATATCACTGATACCTTCGCTGGCATAGGGAAAGTGAAATGTGCCATTGGGACGCATCCTAAACTGATAAATTACCCCGGGAATATGACGAGCTAATTCCTGTAAACGTTGTTCTGATTCGAGGAGCTCGGTAATATCGTCTGAAATCCCTAATAAGTATTTTGCCCTACCCACTTCGTCCGTAATGGGAATTTTCTTGGTGTGTAGAATACGTACTCCCCCGTGACTGGTTTGAATAAATTCCCGAGGAATATCTTTAACTTTCCCTGTCAATAAAACTTTTTGGTCTTCTTGGATAAACCATTCAGCCTGCT
>NZ_JADEWJ010000385.1:0-2605 GCF_015207725.1 Synechocystis sp. LEGE 06083 | reverse complement strand
ATCTAGCAATAATCCAGTCATGCCGATGATGGCATTCATGGGGGTGCGAATTTCGTGGCTCATGGTGGCCAAAAATTCACTTTTGGAGCGGTTAGCTGCCTCCGCCGCACTGGTGGCTACCACCAATTCTTGATTTTGTTCGGCCAATTGTTGCCGCATGCGCCGTTCCATTTCCAGGGATTGCCCCTGAATCACTTCCACTTGTTTACGCTGGCTGATGTCCCGGTAAAGCCAAAAATGGCCCTGGGAGCTATCCCCTAACAAGATGGGCACATAATCTCGCTCAAAAAAACGTCCGTCCTGTAGGGACAGTTCCACTTTCAGTAATGGTTCCGGGTGCTCGATCACCAAAAAGTCTTCGGTTATGCCCTGGCCCTGGGAAACAAGGCCATTAATGCGGGGGGCGATCGCCGTTAAATTTTTCCCCAGCAGGAGTTCGGCGGGAAAACCGAGGTTAAACAGTCGAGCAAATTCGGGATTGACTACCACAATATTGCCAAGGGCGTCGGTCATTAGCACCCCCGCTTGCATATTTTGCACCAGGGTACTGAGGCGGGTGGAGGTGCAAGCCAAGGCTTCAGCGGTTTTGGCCTGTTCTAGTAGGGTATGGCGCAGATTGTCCCTGGTTTGTTTTAGTTCCAGGTGGGTCTTCACCCGGGCCAACAGTTCCGGCGGGCTAAAGGGTTTGGTGACATAGTCCACTGCCCCCTTGGCAAAGGCCTGGAGCAAATGTTGTTTTTCGTTGCTGGCGGTAAGAAAAATTACCGGAATATCTCTGGCCTGGGGATCCTGTTTAAGGCGATCGCACACTTCCAGCCCATCCATGCCGGGCATCATCAAATCCAACAGAATCAGGTCCGGTTGAGCCTGGGTCACCCGTTGCAGAGCTTCTGGCCCGGAGGTGACAAAGGTGGTGCTGTAACCTTCCCCTTCCAACAGCTCGGAAATGACATAGATATTATCTTTCACGTCATCTACCACCAGAATGAGAAAACTCTCTGGCTCAAAAGTGGCAATGGCTGAAGGGGGCTGGGATGGGGACATTACAAATTTGCCCGTTGATGTTTTGATTGTTGATGTTTCGATTATCTAGGGCAATAAGCCCACAGGCCGATGGAAGAGTTTGCAGTGGTGATAATTGGGGCAGGGCCCGCCGGGGGGCAATGTGCTCGACAGTTGGCCCGACAAGGTGTCCGAGTCCTGTTAGTAGAGCAACATTCAAATTTTAGCCAAAATAATTACTCTAGCGCCGCTAGTCCTTTGGAAACCATGGCATTGTTTGATCTGCCGCCAGAGGTGGTGGCCCGCTATTGGCACAATTTGGCGATCGCCGCCACCGAAAAAGAACAAGTCTGGTACAGCGATCAACCCCAGGGTGTGGTGTTCGATTTTGCGAAATTGCGACAATTTTTAGCGGATACGGTCACGGAGGGGGGGGGTCAGGTGTGGTTGGGGCACCGTTTTTTGAGTTACCAACCGGGGGAATCGGGGTTAGAGGTCACCCTATCTTGCCGAAATTTCCTAGGTACTGGGTCTACAGCCAAGATCACGATAAAAACCCAAGTGTTAATTGATGCCACCGGGTCAAAGCGGGCGGTGATTAATTATGGGCAACCCAAAGTCACGGATAATGGCCAATATTACCGAGGCATTGGCACAGAATATTTAATCGCAGTGGATGAAGCTACCCATGAACGTTTTGCCGACACCTTAGTTTTCTTCCTTGGTTACCGTTGGAGTCCCCAGGGTTATTCCTGGATTTTTCCCATGGATAATCACCAGTTGAAAGTGGGAACAGCGATTTTTGCTGGTCAACACCGTTATTTAGGTAAGTTAAAGCCGATCCGTGCCTACACTGAAGCCATTATCCGGGACTATTTAAAACTGGAAAAATCCCAATACCATCTGGAGGAAATCCACGGCTCCGTGTTGGACTATGCCATTAACCAGGGAGATACTTACCATCAAGGCCCCGTGGTGGCGATCGGGGATGCGGTATCGACGGTGAATTTTTTGGGAGGAGAAGGCATCCGCCATGGTATGCAGGGAGCTAATATTGCCGTTCCCTTTGTGCGGGATTATCTCCGGGGGGATCCAAAGGCTTTCGGAAAGTATGAGCAGGCGATGAAAACCCATTTTGCTGAACCCTGGCAACGGACAGAAAAATTAAGTCAACGGGTTTACCTAGAGTTTGGCGATCGCCAGATTGATTTGGGGGTGACGTACTTGAGCTATCTCCGCTATGAGGATGTGTTGGATCTTCTTTTCCATTACCGATTTGATAGGATCTATGGGGGCATTACTCCCCTATTGCTCAAAAAAGTTGCCCAATTCAGCCAGCAGTGCCGCCGATGGTTCAAAAATCTTCATCATTTTCCCCCTATTTAACTATTGGACTTTGTGCCCTGTTGGGGGCCTGCAGTGGCAACCAAGCGTTACAGGATCGTTTTGCTGCCAATCCTTCCCTGGGCAGTTCTCCCAATACCACTACCCCGGTTTCCCCTACTCCAACTCCCCAACCCACAGAGCCAGATTCTACCGCCACACCCACTCCAACCCCCACTGCTACCTTTTCTACGGGCACTTTTAGCGATCTAGAAAAAGT
>NZ_JADEWJ010000384.1:0-2609 GCF_015207725.1 Synechocystis sp. LEGE 06083 | reverse complement strand
TAAACCAGTATTGCTGGAAAAGCTTGGCCACTGAGGAAGGGGGGAGGGGAAATGGGAGAATGGTTTTAATTGATTCTCTAAAAACATCAGAACTAAAAATTAGGGTCAAATAACCATGGCTAACTGGGAAAACTTTCTCAAAAATCTCGGCGAGTGGCAGGGCAGTTTTACTCGCATGTCTCCCCAGGGGGAGGTGTTGGGCCAAACCCCCTCCATACTGACTCTGGAAGGCTTGGAAGATAACAAGTTGGTCAAGTTTCGTCTGCGCCGCTACGATAACCCCGATTATCAAGACCCCCCGACCCAGGACTATAGCCAGGATTACCGTTCCCTGGGGCGACAAATTATCTTTTTTGGCACCGGTGCCTTTTCCAAAGGGCCATGGCAGTTGGCTCCCTTCAGTGAATTTGGGGCAGAATTTGGTTTTGTGGACGGCGATCGCCGGATGAGATTTGTCCAACTGTATGACAAGGAATTGAGCCTAGCCAGTTTGACGTTTATCCGGGAATTTCGTCGGGGGAGTAATGCCAAGGAAAGACCCGCGTTAACGGTGGAGCAATTGTTGGGGACATGGCACTGCCAGGTTTATACAGGTTACCCCGATTGGCGAGAACCGGAAGTTAGTGGGATGGAAATTACCCTGGAGCAAACCGGAGACATGGTGGAACAACGGATAACTGTGGAAGGAAAAACCTCGGTGACCCAAGGGAAAGTGATCGGTAATCAGATCACTTTTCTGGGCTCCCACCCCAGCAACGTGCTCCTACTGCCGGATGGTGCTTCCTCTTGCACTCCCGATCGCCTGCAATTGGGACAACCCTTCTTTGGGGAAGTCGGCTGGTTGGTGCGCCCCAACGAACGACAAAGGCTGATCCGTTACTATGACAATAGGGGGGCTTGGACCCATTCCGCTTTTGTTGTCGAGTACCGTCAGTAGGTGCCGGTTTCCTTTGCACACCCGCTATGAAAAATCGCTTTGTTGCCCTAATTTTTGCCCTTTTCTTCGGCGGCTTTGGCTTACATAAATTTTACCTAGGCAATATTTTCGCCGGCATCGTCTATTTCATTTTTTCTTGGACGGGCATTCCTTTCATCCTTGGCTTTGTGGATGTGATTATCCTCGGCACCATGGACGAAAGAAAGTTCAACGCCATTTATAACCACAAACAGTACCTTACCTCCCCCGCTCCATCTCCCATGGTTACTGCCCCATCACCAGTCACCACAGAAAGGCTGGATGTGTTGATTATTAAAACCTGTGCCGCGAAGGCGATCGGTGCGACGGTGAGCGAGTGCATTGTGGCCACCGGGGAAGATCCCCAAAAGGTGAAAGAAACCATTGATGCTCTTTGTCGTAAGGGTTTCCTGCTGCCGGATAATCGGGAAGGGGACTATGCGGTGGTCTATCGTCCCATTTAGTTGATAAGGGAAATGTTTCAACTCTGGGTTAACTCAACGGATTACCTTGGCTTCAAATCCAACTGGGAAACAGCATCCGCAGGGCAAAACCCTTGGGGGTCAGGGGCATGCCCAGAAAAACCGGCGACCAATACCAAAAGGCGATCGCCACTAGGGTTAAAACTGTCCAAGCAATGATGCGGTGGCTCCGTTGGGGGCTGTCCAGTAAAGTGGCCAAAATTAAAGCTAAGGCCAAGATACTAAAGCCATAGGCGGTTAGGTAATGATAAAAAAAGGTGCAACGACTAATACCCAACCAAGGTAAAAGATTGGCGGCGTAGTTAACCACGATATAAAGGGTTACCCCCCGCAAAGGTACACTGATGGAATTGGTCCGATTAAGGAAAAATTGACTAATTTTTTGCCAAGCAATAGTGCCCAGCAATAGCCCCATGGCCCCCGTGGAAAACCAGAGCAAAATTGGATTAGCCATGGCGTGGACATCGTAAATTAAGCCGAATTTACCGGATTTTTGGTAAAAATAGGCGATCGGTCTAGCCATCACCAGCCAGCTATACCAAGGAGAACAATAGGGGTGAATATCAGGGCTGTTGCCCACCCGGCGATGGTACTGCCAGGTTTGCCTTTGAATGCGCCAAAAACCTTCCAGGGAAGCGTATTCGCCATTCATTAACAAATGGGGAATCCAAATCACGCTGTAGGTAATTGCCGGGATAAACACCAACCAAAGGGCGAATTTAAAGGGAGAAATGGTCAACCAACGGGAAAAAAAGTTGTGATTATTCTGTCCATTGCTATCTAATGGCTCCAGTGAATTTACTTGTTGCCCGGCCCAGCCTTGCCTGAAGACCGTTCTGAACCAGGCGATCGCCCAGAGGAGGTAAATACCCAACAAGAAAGCAAAACCGTTCCATTTGACGCTGCCGGCACAGGCTAAACTAATGCCCCCCAAAATTAATTGCCACAGTTTGCCCTGACGCAAATGCCATAAAACCAGAGCTTGGCCAAGTAACCCAAAAAAAACCAGGTAAATATTATTCAGCGCATAGCGGGATTCCACCAAAAACAATCCATCTAAGGCCACTAGCCCCATGGTCAACAATGTCACCAAGCGTCGTTGGGTCAATAGATAGGCGATCGCCCCTAGGAGTAGGGGAATGGTGGCCCCGGTGAGGGCATTGAGCCAGCGG
>NZ_JADEWJ010000383.1:0-2615 GCF_015207725.1 Synechocystis sp. LEGE 06083 | reverse complement strand
GGATGGGGTGTTAGGACTATCCCGGGCTTGGTTAACGGCGGGAGCTAAAAGCGTACTGGTTTCCCTCTGGTCTGTACCAGATGAACCCACGGCTCTGTTGATGACCAATTTTTACCAAAACCTAGCCCAGGGAGAAAATAGTGCCACTGCCCTTAGGGATGCCATGGTGACAGTCCGGCAAAAATATCCCCGACCAGTCAATTGGGCCGGCTTTACGGTAATGGGAGCCAGCGAAACTTTGTCCGTGCCATAGCTAGGGCCGGGGTGGATCGCCTTTGATTAACTTGACCAACCTCAAAATCTGGTGGTGGAAGGGCTAGTTACCTGCACGTCCAACGCCGCCTTGGGATAGGCAATCCTTTGGTGGTGGAACTGTTGCCACACCCGCACAAACACATCGGCAATAATGGGCAGTTCTTCGTATTTCAAGCCACTGTCTTGCAGTTGGTTGTCCCGCCAGCGGGCCTTAAAAATACGGTTAACCATGGCCATAGCAGTTTCTGGATTAGCTTCCCTGAGGGAACGCAATGCCGCCTCACAACTGTCCGCCAGCATGACAATGCCCGTTTCTCGGGACTGGGGAATGGGCCCCGGATAGCGAAATTCTTCCTCATTGATCGGCGGTTCTCCGGCCTTTTCCGCCGCTTCTTTGGCTTGAATATAAAAATAAGAAATCAACATTTGTCCCTGATGTTCCGGAATAAAGTCCCGCACCACCTGGGGCAAACCATAACGTCGGGCCATCACTAACCCTTCGGAAACGTGTTTTTTGATAATGTCCACACTGATGTAGGGATCATTGATTTCATCGTGTTTATTGGGGCCCCCCATTTGATTTTCGATGAATCCCAAGGGGTCGTGCATTTTACCAATGTCATGGTACAAAGTTCCGGTTCTGACCAGTTCAACGTTACAGCGCAATTCCCTCGCTGCCGATTCCGCTAAACAAGCCACAAATAGGGTGTGCTGGAAAGTACCGGGGGCCTCCTTGGCCAACCTTTGTAGTAGGGGGCAGTTGGGATTACTCAATTCCACCAGCCTCGTGGGGGTCACCACGTCGAACAATCTTTCTAGGTAAGGGGAAACGCCGATCGCCATGGCACTCCAGGCTAAACCAAGTAGGCCATAGACAATGGCACTGGGGAGGGCCGTGTACCAAATAATTGTGACTGCCGAGGCGTTAACAATTAGATATGTGAATAAATAAACTATGCCCTGGGTAGCGCCTACCCCCACCCCCAACAGGGCCAACTCATCCCGGGAACGGAGCTTGCTGGCAATCATACCTGCTAGCAAAGCCGCCGCCCCACTACCCAGCAAATATTCCCAAACGATGGATTCCATGGCAAATGCGGATAATCCCCCCACCAATACCACTTGGGTGATGGCTAGGGTGGGGCCGTAAAAGCTACTGGTGAGTAAGCTAATGGCCGGCAGGTTATTGTAAATCGGATCAAGTAAAAATAAAACGGGTGTGCTAATGCTGAGCAGACAGAGGAGAATGTGATCTCGCCGCCGTAGGGGCCGATGGATGCGTCGACTCACCCCACAAAAAATGATTAAGGCTCCCCCCACTAACCCTGCTGTCCGCAGTAGACCCTGCCAATTGATCTGTCGTTGACTCAGGCCGTAGCCATCCAGCAAAACAAATTGTTCCTGGGTAATGGCTTCCCCTGCCCGCACAATTACACTGTTTTTCTCCGCGGATACCTTGACGGTTTCCATGGCCAATACGGCTTTTTCCGCTAGGTTTTTGGTGGCTTCCTTGTCAACAGTGAGATTATATTTATCCCTGAGTAAATTATTTAAGCTACCCTCCGCTACTTGGTGGGCTTGGGGGGGCAAAATGTTGCGCAAGTGGAGTTGCACTGTTTCCCCCAAAAGAGGGGCTGTGATGCCCGCCGGAAGCCCTTGGGTGAGAATACGGTCATGGACTTGGATAATGGTCTGTTGGGTAGTTTGCCAGGTGGGCCCGTCTAACTTCAACGCCCCTATTTGATTATTGGTAATCTGGCGATCGGCTTTAACCTCTGCTAAGCGGGCCGTCACCCGGCTATATCTGTCCTGGGCCGCTCTGATGCTGGTGAGCAAGCCAGCCATGGTCTGGGGGGAAGTGGTCGCTTTTTGTTGATCAAATAATTGTTGCAGTTTGGCCAACTGGGGGGAGGCCATGGGCAGAGGCTGGCCATTATTCAGGTAATTTTCCAACTGCTGCCATTCCGCTGGCCCCAGACTGCGGAGCAAGTGTTGCTGCTCCAGGGTAAAAATATTGGTGTCTATGTAGGGAAAGGTGCCAGCCAGATAACGAAGCTGATTGATGGCATCCAGATATTGGCTTCTTTGTTGCTTCAGTTGGGCGGTTAGCTCATTGTCCCGTTGTAGGCGGGGAATGGTGCCAGCCCGCACTTCTTTCCGCTTTTCCTCTGTGGTTCTTTCGTCCACAAAACTGCCATCTTCCGGAGCATAGATGGTGTAGGGGGATTCGGTCCCAACGCTGAGTTGGGGTTGGTTATAAAAACGGTAGCCCACTACCCCCGTGAGGGAAACCACGGTAATACCCAACATGACTGGTGGGTGGGCAATGCGGACAAACCTAGAGCGGTGGATTTTTTGCC
>NZ_JADEWJ010000382.1:0-2664 GCF_015207725.1 Synechocystis sp. LEGE 06083 | reverse complement strand
CCTTTGGTTTTTGTTCTACATTTTTCTCTCTGGCGTTATTGCTCCCTTGGAAGCTTTTCCCGATACAGTACGACAGATTGTTTTACTTACCCCCTTTCCCTACGGTGTTTACTTCCCCGCCACCGCTTTGGTTGGTTTACCTCTACCTTTTTTTCGCAGTTTACTAATTATTGGTATTTGGATCGGTCTATTTGCTCTACTTAACCGTTGGCTCTGGCGCCAGGGCTTAAAACAATACTCCGGCATGGGAGCTTAAATTTTGGCGATCGCCGCCGGATCAACACAGCCAAAATTCAGTACATAAAAATTGACTGGGAGTGGAGGCAATTGTCATTGCATGCGGAGGAATTAAGCAATACTTAGTATCGTGCAGCGGCAAACAATAACTATCAAAGTTTCAATCGGGCTCCCTTTAAAATAGGAAAAGATCAAAATACACCCTAGGTGATCATGGCAACAACAGCGGATGAAGTCTGGCAATTATTGGGAGAGCTAATCCAAGCTCAGAAGGAAACAGAGCGCCAACTTAAGGAGCAACGAGAGGAAGTTGATCACCGGTTTCAAGAAGAAAGGGAGGAGGCAGAACGCCGGTTTCAGGAGCAACGGGAAGAAACTGATCGCTGGTTTCGGGAACAACGGGAGGAAACTGATCGCCAAATCAAGGAGTTAAGACAACAGTCCCAAAAAACCGATCGCCAAATTCGAGAATTAGGTAAACAAATTGGCGGGCTGGGGCAAAAATTCGGCAGTTTCACGGAAGGTTTAGCGTTGCCCTCCATGGAAACCATTCTCCGTGAAAAATTTGGCATGGAAGTGGTCACCCCTAGTGTCCGGGTCAGCAAACAGGGCAAACATATTGAACTTGATGTAATGGCCTATGCCAACGGAGACGTTAAGACAGCCATCGTTGTGGAAGTCAAAAGCCATGCCCGCTCAGAATCCATCGGTCAACTAATTAACCATCTCCAGTGTTTTCGAGAATTTTTCCCTGAACACCAAGACAAAAAGTTATATGGCATCCTCGCTGCGGTGGATCTGTCCAATGCGGTCAAAGAAGAGGTACTCAAGGCTGGGTTATACACTGCCCGCATTCGGGATGAAATCTTTGAACTAGATACCCCCGCCACCTTCCAGCCTCGGGTTTGGTAATGGCATTGCTAAGGCATAAGCGGAAAAGACCTGGTTTGGATTGCCCCCAGGATAACCAGATAAAATGGGAACCTAATCACCCTTTTGCCTAAATCTGTGAAAACCTTAGCCTACGCTGACCCCGCTGAACTGTTTGCTTTTCCATTGGACGACTTCCAACAAGAGGCGATCGCCGCCCTGGATCAAGACCAGTCAGTGGTGGTGTGTGCGCCTACCGGTTCCGGTAAAACGGTGGTGGGAGAATATGCTATCTATCGGGCCATTGCCCGGGGAAAAAGGGTTTTTTATACCACCCCCCTCAAAGCTTTATCCAATCAAAAAATTCGGGATTTCCAGGAAAAATTAGAGAAGTTAGGTCTAGAAAATGCTGAACAATTAGTGGGCTTAATTACCGGCGATACGGTGATCAATGCCGATGCTCCAGTGGTGGTAATGACCACGGAAATTTTTAGGAATATGCTCTACGAAACCCCCATTGGGGAAGTGGGGACTTCTTTGGAAGATGTGGAAACGGTGGTGTTTGACGAAGTCCATTACATCAGCGACCGGGGCCGGGGCACCGTATGGGAAGAGTCAATAATTTACTGTCCCAGCACCATTCAACTGGTGGGTTTGTCCGCCACCATTGGCAATCCAGAACAATTGACAGAATGGATTAACCAAGTCCGCACTGGGGTATCCCTGAAAGTCTTGCGTCAAGGGGAACAGCACAATGATTCTCCCCCCTGTGTGCTGGTTAATTCCGATTTTCGTCCGGTGCCCCTCACCTTTCACTACAGCACCCGCAAAGGTTTATTTCCCCTGCTGAACGAGAAAAAAACCGGGGTGAATGCCCGTTTACTACCCAAGGCTGGCAATAAAAATACCCGTTCTGGTAAAAATCGACGGATGCGTCGGGAAGATTGTCCCTATCCCCTGGTAGTGATGCAACAGTTACAGGAAAGGAATTTGTTGCCGGTAATTTATGTGATTTTTAGCCGTCGGGGCTGTGAACAGGCGGCCCAATCCTTAGAAGATTTATCTTTGGTGGAACCGGCGGAACAGGAAAGTATCCAACTGCAACTGCTCGATTTTTTCTTTGGCAAAAATCCCCTGCTGCGGCAGAAGTTGGAACGGGATTTGGCGGATGGTTTACCGGATATGGTCCAAGCGGTCATTGCCTATTTGGATTATCCCCAGGATGGCGCGGCGGCCCAAAAACTATTAACTGCCCTGGCGATCGACCCGGAAGGTATGTTCAAACTCTGGGGCTGGATTGCCCAATCTTCCCCCATGACTCGGTTGGAGCAGATTGAACCCCTTTTACGGGGCATTGCGGTACACCATGCGGGTATTTTGCCGGATATGAAAACCCTGGTGGAAAAGTTATTTGAGCAGGGCTTGATTAAGGTGGTGTTTGCCACGGCGACCCTATCGGCGGGGATTAATATGCCAGCCCGCACGACGGTGATCTCTGCCCTCTCAAAACGTACCAATGAAGGGCACGCCATGCTTAGTCCCTGTCTCTTAAACACA
>NZ_JADEWJ010000043.1:0-18669 GCF_015207725.1 Synechocystis sp. LEGE 06083 | reverse complement strand
CTTTATTGCCTTGCTGGTAGCTTGGATTGCCGCCCATCGCCTCAATGATTTTTATTCCCCGCCTCCGCCCCAGTTTGTTTGGTGGACTTGGTGGGGGCTGCCCAGTTTATTTTGGTGTTACGCCGCTATTATTCTGGTTGTTTTTACCTACGCTGGTTTATACCGCCCCCAAACCCATACCCAAAACTTTCTCGGCGTCATTAAACTGATCAGCTACGTTTTTCTCCTCACCCTGGTGGCGAAATATTTTTACGATCCAGCGATCGACCTGCCCCGTTCCCTATTTTTTTCGGCTTGGGGTACTAGCATTATTTTTGTCACCCTAGCCCGTTTTGTGACTAGCCTAGTCCTTAGTCCCCTGGAAAGTCGCCAAGCTATTCCCATTTTCCTCATCGCCACCTCCTACCGTATTCAGCACCTCACCGTCACCCTGGAGAGACGTTCCCAATACCGAGTGGTGGGGGTCGCCCTGGCCAGCACAGCCCACAGCCATCATACTTTGCAACAAATTTTGGCATCCGGGGCCCAGGAAGTTCTCGCCGAAGCCTTACCTGAAGCTGATTTAGCCTCTAGTTTGTACTGGCATTTACGGGGGGAAAACATTGCCCTCAGACTATTACCGTCCAGCCGGGATATGCTCTACCGCCGGGGCATGCCGGAAATTTTTGCTGGTCTGCCAACGGTGCGGGTGGAAATTCCCTTGCTGGTGGGGTTAGATTACCGCCTCAAAAGAGCTTTGGACTACGGTGGGGCTTTATTGGGCATTGCCTTGCTTTCTCCCCTATTTTTGGCGATCGCCATGGCCATCAAACTATCTTCCCCGGGCCCGGCTTTTTTCCGTCAGGAGCGGGTGGGACTCCAGGGCAAAACTTTTCAAATGTGGAAATTTCGTACCATGGTGGTCGATGCTCCCCTGCTCCAGCAACATCTAGAAGCCGCCAACGAAAACGATGATGGCATCATGTTCAAGCTCAAACGGGATCCCCGCATTATTCCCCTCGGACATTTTCTGCGCCGCAGTAGCTTGGATGAAATTCCCCAATTATTCAATGTGGTAATGGGGCAAATGAGTTTAGTGGGCCCCAGACCTCTGCCTCTCAGGGATGTGGAAAGGTTTGATGCCTGGCACCATATTCGTCATCAGGTAATGCCTGGAGTGACAGGACTATGGCAAATTTCTGGGCGATCGGATATTGGCAGTTTTGACGACGTGGCCCGCCTAGACTTGTACTATATTGACAACTGGTCGTTAAACCTTGACTGGGACATTCTGGTGGAAACAGTCAGAATATTATTGTTTAGGAAGGGGGCTTATTAGAAAGAGTGTTAAAAGTAGTTTTATCAGCCCTAAAGTCTTCCTTGATGTAACCAGTTTCGATTAAGAAAGCTCGCAGAGCATCGGGGTAAGAATCGTATTTAACCTCTTTTAAGCAGTTACTTTGGTCATCGTATTCCAAGCAATCGCTTAATCCCCAATCAGAGTCACGGTCGTAATATTTGAGCATGGTCTGCCAGCTATCATCCAGTTCTCCGATTAGGGCTTTATTCGCCACGTAGGCCGCCAAAAACCCGTTCTTTTCCCAATCTTGCCCCATGATTTCCGGCAATTCTTTTTCCATGGACTGGGCATTTTCTCGATGGATGAACTGAAAACGAGGTTCAAAGGTAACGTCCACCAGCTCGCCGTTGCGTAGGGCAAAAATTTGGGCCGGGGCCGCACTACCGGCATAGGAGGAAAAACGGTAAAGAAAACGGTTGTCTATTTCAGCGTACTCATACCAACCATCCCCATCTAAGTCGGCGGCTTCGTGGGGGCCACCATTAAATAAACCCAAATCCACCACGGACCAATCCTGTCCCTGGGCTTGACTGGTAATGATTTTGACTTCGTTACAACAATGAGCCCCGCCGGTATAAGTGGCAAAGACTACTGCGGGATAGGGGTTATCGGGATCCATTTTGGTGACCTGGATCAAGGCAACAGGCATGGAGGACTCGGTGCCTTCCAGGGTGGCGACGGTTTTACCTTTGAACTTAACAGTGACCGTGGGAAACCAACTTTCATAGCCGTCTTGTTTTTCCTGGCGATAACTAATGCTAGCACTGACATCATCCTGTTCTACTTGCCCCTTTAACTTTGGTTCGTCACTGCTGGAGTCAAAAGTCTCAAAAATGTAGGGATCCAGATTTTGGGACTGGGCTGAAAATTGCACGGGTAGAGCGAGGGCAAGCCCAGTTAAAGCAATCAAGAAACCTTTGCGTAAACCCATAGCGTTAATCCCCAAAACCTAAAATCATCTACCATTGTGGCAGTAATTTTGTGGCATAGATTAATTTTTTGCCTAGGCAGTAACTAAACTTAAAGCTTCCCCAGTGAGACTAAAGGCCCGGGCTTCGGTAATTTTTACTGGTACCGTTTTACCCAAAAGTTCGCCAATCTCTCCTTGGAAGAAAGTTAAGCGGTTGCCCCTGGTGCGTCCCATCACTTGCCCTGGACTCTTGAGGTTTTCCCCTTCCACCAACACTTCTTCCACTCGCCCCAGATAACGCTGGGAACGTTCCATGGCCTGGGTAGAAACCAAATGATTTAGCCTCTGTAGGCGATCGCCTTTGACTTCTTCAGAAAGTTGATTATCCCAGAAAGCGGCGGGGGTGCCGGGGCGGGGAGAATAGGCAGCGGTGTTAAGCAGGTCAAAACCCACTTCTTCAATCAAATTAAGGGTATTTTCAAACTGGGCTTCCGTTTCCCCAGGAAAACCAACAATCACATCGGCACTAATGGCCGCATCGGGCATATAGCGGCGAATTTTTTCAATAATTTGTAGATATTTCTCCCTGGTGTAGCCCCGTTTCATGGCCTTAAGAATGTCGTTATCCCCCGACTGGAAGGGAATATGGAAATGTTCACACACCTTGGGCAATTCTTGGCAGGCTTGAATTAACCGTTCGGTGAAATAACGGGGATGGCTAGTGGCAAACCGCAGGCGATCGATCCCCTCAATGTCATGGACGTGGTAGAGCAAATCGGTCAGGGTATGGAGATGGCGGCCCGAGGGAGTAGTGCCCGGTAAATCCCGGCCGTAGGCATCAATGTTTTGCCCCAGCAGGGTGACTTCCTTAAATCCCTGTTGGGCTAGGACTGCCATTTCCCCATAAATTGCCTCTGGGGTACGGGATTGTTCTACTCCTCGCACATTGGGCACCACACAATAACTACAGCGTTCATTACAACCGTAGATAATATTCACCCAGGCACTAACGGTACTTTCCCGCCGGGGTTTGGTGATGTCCTCCATAATGTGCAAGCTTTCCGTCGCCACCACCTGACTACCCGCCCACACCTGTTCTAGTAACTGATCTAGTCGATTAGCATGTTGGGGGCCCATTACTAAGTCCAACTCTGGCACCCGCCGCAATAACTGTTCTCCTTCCTGTTGGGCCACACAGCCCGCCACCACCAGGGTTAATTCTGGTTCCGTTTGTTTGCGTTTGGCCTGTCTTCCCAGGTAGGAGTAGACTTTTTGCTCGGCGTTGTCTCGGATGGAACAGGTATTGTAGAGGACTAAATCCGCCTGGTTGGGGTCATCGGTATAGGTCATGCCCAAATTGTCTAGAATGCCGGCCATCCTTTCCGAGTCCGCCTTATTCATCTGACAGCCAAAGGTAATAATGTGATAGCGACGGTGAGAAACATTCATGGGAAACAGGGCAAAGCAATGAACAGCACAATGTCTGATTATAGTTCCCCGTCTTAACCCCTGGCTGTCCCCCAACCTGATAAATTGGACAGATATCAGTGATAGACATTTACTCGGATTTAATATGAGAGCTCTGGTTATTGGCGGTGATGGTTACTGTGGTTGGGCCACGGCACTGTATCTCTCTAACAAAGGCTATGAAGTCGGTATTTTGGACAGCCTAGTCCGCCGCTATTGGGATGCCCAGCTAGGGGCAGAAACCCTAACCCCGATCGCCCCCATCCGGCAACGCCTTGATCGTTGGTATGAGTTGACCGGCAAGAAGATCGACCTGTTCATTGGCGACATTAACGACTATCCCTTTTTGACCAATTCCCTCCGCCAGTTCCAGCCCGATGCGGTGGTGCATTTTGGGGAACAACGGTCGGCCCCTTTTTCCATGATTGACCGGGAACATGCAGTGTTGACCCAGGCCAATAACGTGTTGGGCAACTTGAATC
Organism: Synechocystis sp. LEGE 06083; assembly: GCF_015207725.1. Classification (NCBI taxonomy): domain Bacteria; kingdom Bacillati; phylum Cyanobacteriota; class Cyanophyceae; order Synechococcales; family Merismopediaceae; genus Synechocystis; species Synechocystis sp. LEGE 06083. The sequence goes on along the minus strand of NZ_JADEWJ010000043.1, from coordinate 14,471 downwards.
TGCTCTATGCACTGAAGGAAGATTTCCCCGATTGTCATTTGGTGAAACTAGGCACCATGGGGGAATACGGTACGCCCAATATTGACATCGAAGAGGGCTACATCACCATCGAACACAAGGGGCGCAAAGACACCCTGCCCTACCCCAAACAACCCGGTAGTTTCTATCACCTCAGTAAGGTCCACGATAGTCACAACATCCACTTTGCTTGCAAAATTTGGGGTCTGCGGGCTACGGATTTGAACCAGGGCATCGTTTACGGGGTGCTCACCGATGAGACCGGCATGGATGAAATGCTGATCAACCGTCTTGATTATGACGGTGTATTTGGTACTGCTTTGAATCGTTTTTGTATCCAGGCGGCCATTGGCCATCCCCTGACGGTGTACGGCAAAGGTGGTCAAACCCGTGGTTTACTGGACATTCGGGATACGGTGCGCTGCATTGAACTGGCGATCGCCAACCCGGCCGATAAAGGTCAATTCCGGGTATTTAACCAATATACGGAACTATTCAGTGTCGGTGATCTAGCCCAAATGGTACAAAAAGCTGGTGCAGATCTCGGTCTGAAAGTGGAAATCGACCACTTGGAAAATCCCCGGGTGGAACTGGAAGAACATTACTTCAACGCCGTCAACACCAATCTGCTGGATCTGGGACTGCAACCCCACTTCCTGTCTGATTCTTTGCTTGATTCCCTGTTGAATTTTGCCACCAAGTACAAAGACCGGGTGGATCAAAAACATATTCTGCCGAAAGTTACCTGGCGTGGCTAGGTCTGGATGAAGGCTGCCCTCACTAGTTTGGTGGGGGTTTTCTTTAGCATTTTCTTGTCCAATACTTTCCCTGTCTGGTCATTCAGAAATGGCAACAAAAGTACGGGACATCATCAAATTGCTAGAATCAAATGGTTGGTTTTTGGTGAACACTGTTGGTAGTCATCGACAGTTTAAACATCCTACTAAAACTGGTAAAGTGACTGTCTCAGGAAAATTGAGTGATGATGTTCGCAAAGGAACCTTAGCCAGTATCCTCAAACAGGCAGGATTGAAATGATTGATCGATATCTTGTGGTCTTAGAAAAAAGTGACACAGGCTTTTCTGCTTACTGTCCCGACGTGCCCGGCTGTATCGCCACCGGGGAAAACTTGGAAGAAACTACAGCACAAATGAAATCGGCTCTGGGGTTACATCTAGCAGATATGGATTCCTTGCCTCAACCAAGGGGTATTGAATCCTATTTGGAAGCCTTGCAGGATTCCGCTGGGGAAGAATTTTTCCTAACCCACATTGCCCCGGAAAAAATCTTAGTTAATTTTTAAATTTTTTATTGTTTCATTCTTAAAAACTATGGCTGATCCCCTTACTCCGGCTATCAGTGACCGCATTTGTAAGCACATGAATGAAGACCACGCCTCGGCGATCGCCCTTTATGCCCAAGTGTTTGGCCAACAGACTGACGTGACTACTGCCCAGATGCAGGCCATTGACCCCACGGGCATGGATTTAGTGGTGGAAAGTGATGGGGGTGCCAAAACCATCCGCATCGAATTTGAGCAACCCCTGAAGGATTCGGAAGATGCCCACCAAGTATTGATTGCCATGGCTAAACAGGCCCGGAGTTCGGGGAAAAATAGCTAATTTGCTCCATTGGGTTCGTGTTGCTTCGCCAAATATTAAACGTCAATGCCGGCCTCCGCTAATAGTGCCTTGAGGCGAACGTTTTCTGCTTCCGCCAACTCGGCCCGGAGTTTTTCCCGCTCAGCTCGTTGAAACTCTTGCTCTGCCTGGGTTGCTAATGCCACTGTGGAGAGAAAAGGTCGCCCGTCGGGGTAATAAACCCGCAAAGTCTCGGCATCCAACTCAAATTTTATGCCCAGTACAGGGCTAACCCAATTGCCCATCTCCTCAATAATGGTCAACTCTCCGTCAATTCGTTGCAACCCAGTGAGTTCATTGTCATCCGGATCGTAAATATAGTACTCTTCGACGCCATGATGGTCATAGAATTTTAACTTTTTGGTCATTTCCTTGAGGGTATTGCCGGGGGATAAAATTTCAAACACCACCTGGGGCGGTTGGTTATTTTCCTGCCACTGACGGTAGGAACCTCGTTTGCCCTTGGGTCTGCCCAAAGCCACCATCACGTCCGGTGCCACACGAATTTCTGGATGCCCTTCCACCGGGTACCACAGCAGGTCTCCCCCCACAAATACCTCCGGGTTTTGGGCGAAGAGACATTCCAAATTTTCTTTGAGGAGGACAATCCACTCAAATTGTTCTGTGTTGTCGGCCATGGGCTGTCCATCGCTGTCGGGGTAAATGATTTCTCGGTCGAGGGCTACGGTCATGGGGTTAATCCTCGCAATTTTTTCTCCAGTCTAGACAATGCCTTGCCATGGTGGAATTTTGGCTGAGTGGGCTGAATGGCAATGGTGATGGCAAAGTTTGGGCTTTCAAGACTTTAACCATTTATCTTCGTCGGAACTATCCTTGGCGATCGCCAGGTAGCCGTAACCTTTGGGGGACTGGTCGATGATCAAAATTTCCTGGTTATGGTGGGGAATTACGGTGGCCCAATCCGGTAGGCTGACGCTCAAAGTTAGTAGGTTGCCAGCATTGTCGTAAACGTGGGCTTGGCCGATGGTGCCATTGGCTAGGTAGGGTAATTTTTTTGAGGTGACAGTGCCGGTGCAACCAATGACTCGCTCTGCACTGACATCTTGACTAAAGGTTTTAAATAAATTGGCGATCGGACGGGATGCCAGGCGACCAAGCCAAAGACTGATGGCCAGGGAAACCAGGAAAATTATCCCAGCCCAACCCAGCAGTTCAGTAGGCATAGTGCCCGTTACCGTAGCGACAGCCACATTGAGTATCCAACCAATTACTCCCCAGAGGCTAAAATCAATACCGAGGAGAATCATTAATGGAACTTTGCCCAAACCAAAAAAGGAGAGTACTTGCAGAGCTATGGGCACCGCTTCCCCTTCTTCCATCGCTCCCCCCTCATCAAGCTCCACGTCTAAATGGGTGATGTCCACATCGGAGCCAGCTTCTAAGGACATTTCTACGTCCAGGTCTTCATCTCCATCACCGGAGATAATCATTAACCCCAGGCAGAGCACTCCCACCGCCAGCAGCAACCAGTAGGGCAAATTAGCTAAGTGGAAAAGCATAATGGTGGCATTCCTTGATATTAGCGATGGTTTTTGGGCAGACGCACCGGCGCCGGATTGAGGGGACAAAGGAGTTGGTTGAGGGTACGGAGTTGTTCCACTGTGCCCAGGCAAATGAGGGCGTCGGCATCCAGTAAATGGGTGTCCCCCATGGGTCCCACAATTAATTTATGGTCTTGGCGGCGAATGGCCAGAATTAATGCCCCCGATTGGGCCCGGAGTTGGGCTTCCCGCAAGCTTTGGCCAATGTAGGGACAGTCTTGGGCCCCAATACGAAATTCTTCCATATAAAAAGACCGATCCGCCCCAGTCAAGATGCCATCGACAAAACTTACCACCTGGGGCCGCAATGCCGCCGCTGCTAGCCTTTTACCTCCGGTAATGTAGGGAGAAACTACCTCATCCGCCCCGGCCCGTTTCAGTTTTTGCACCGCTTCTTCCGAACTAGCCCTGGCGATCGCCCGAATTTCAGGATTGAGGGTTTTGGCGGAAAGCACGGTGTAAAGATTTTCCGCATCGGAGGAAAGGGCAGAAACAATGCAAGTGGCCCGTTCAATATGGGCCGCCAGGAGAATTTCGTCCAAGGTGGCATCCCCCTGGAGGACAGCATAGTCCCTCAGCTTTGCTTGGATGATAACTTCTGGGGAAGCATCAATCACCACAAAGGGAATATTTTCCACCGCAAACTCAAAGGCAATTTGTTGCCCTGTGCGTCCATAGCCACACAGAATGTAATGGTCTGCCAATCGCTCAATCACCTTTTGCTCCTGCCGCCGGCGTAAACTGTCTTGAAAGTATCCCTGGATAAAGGCTTCGGTGAAACGATTTACCATGTAGCCGATGGTCAATAGGCCCATCAAAATCAGCAAAATGGTAAACAAACGGGATGCCGGACTGAGGGGATGGGTTTCCCCAAAGCCGACGGTGGCGAGGGTAATAGTGGTCATATAGAAGGCATCCAACCAAGTCCAGCCTTCTACGTACCTGTACCAGGCCGTGCCGATCACAAATAAGCCCGCTAGGGTAATGGCCCCGGCCATCAATTCCTGTCTTAACCTGCGCCCCTGGCGATCGATCAGATTTAACAGGTTTTCCTGACTTGGTGATCCCAATCCCATCCTAAAACCTCACTTAAAACAGGTCAGTCGATTTAAGATCAGGAGACAATTATTTCAGAGGGGTGACCCTACCCCTGCAGACCATATCCAAATTTGGCCAGTCTAACGCGTTAGGAGCCCCCCGTGACCTATTCCCCTGTTGTTGAACCCGTCGAACCCCAAGCTTTTGCCGTGACCGACCTATCCGCTGCCGCTGAGTTTAAAACTGAAGATTTTGATGCCTATGTGATGAACACCTATGGGCGTTTTCCCATTGCGATCGCCAAGGGTCAGGGAAGTACTTTGTGGGATACCCAGGGCAAAAGTTATCTCGATTTTGTCGCTGGCATTGCCACCTGTACCCTCGGCCACGCCCATCCAGCCCTAATTAATGCAGTTTCTGAGCAAATTCAAAAACTCCACCACGTCTCAAACTTATACTACATTCCTGAGCAGGGGGAACTGGCTAAATGGATTGTGGACCACTCCTGTGCGGACCGGGTTTTCTTCTGTAACTCCGGAGCAGAAGCCAACGAAGCAGCGATTAAATTGGTGCGAAAATATGCCCACACCGTCCTAGATTTCCTCGAACAGCCCGTTATCCTCACCGCCAAAGCCAGTTTCCACGGCCGCACCTTGGCCACCATCACCGCCACAGGTCAACCGAAATACCAGCAGTATTTTGACCCCCTCATGCCGGGCTTTGATTACGTACCCTATAACGATATCTGTGCCCTGGAAAATAAGGTGGCGGATTTAGACGAAGGTAATAGTCGGGTGGCGGCCATTTTCCTGGAACCGTTGCAGGGGGAAGGGGGAGTCCGCCCCGGGGATTTGGATTATTTCAAGCGGGTGCGGGACATTTGTGACCAAAACGATATTTTGCTGGTCTTTGACGAAGTGCAAGTAGGAGTAGGACGCACCGGCAAGCTGTGGGGTTACGAACATCTGGGAGTAGAGCCAGACATTTTCACCAGTGCCAAGGGCCTAGCCGGGGGCATTCCCATCGGGGCGATGATGTGCAAAAAATTCTGTGACGTGTTTGAGCCGGGCAACCATGCCAGCACCTTTGGCGGTAATCCCTTTGCCTGTGCTGCTGGGCTAGCGGTGTTACAAACCATCGAGGGCGATCGCCTGTTGGATAATGTCCAAGCCCGGGGGGAACAGCTACGGAGTGGTTTGGCGGAAATTAAAAATCAATATCCCACACTTTTTACCGAAGTCCGGGGTTGGGGCTTGATCAACGGCTTAGAAATTAGCGCCGAAAGTTCCCTTACCTCCATTGAAATTGTCAAAGCCGCCATGGAACAGGGTTTACTCCTAGCCCCCGCTGGTCCTAAGGTGTTGCGGTTTGTGCCCCCCCTGGTGGTAACAGAAGCAGAAATTGCCCAGGCCGTGGCAATTCTCCACAAGGCGATCGCCACCTTAGTTTAATCAGTTAACGGTCAAATAAATATCACACCGCTCTAGTTTTTTTATCTAAGTCTGGGGCGGTTTATTATTGGAAAATCGAGCCATTAGTCTAGTGGGCTTACTGGCACTTTTGCTCCTTGCTATACCATGAAAAACCTGTGGCAATTGCCCGATCCCTTACCGGATCAAGAACAATTTGACCTGCTACTGCAAAATCAAAATATTACTTTGGAACGAATTATTTCCACTGGGCAGATTACTCCAGAGGGGAAATGGTATGACCAAGACCGCACAGAATGGGTAGTATTGTTGCAGGGAAAAGCGGAAATAACCTACGATACCGGTGCAGTGATTAACCTTAATAAAGGGGATTATTTGCTTATTCCCGCCCGGCAAAAACATCGGGTAACATTTACCAGCAATGAACCACCCTGCATTTGGCTAGCCTTACATTTTGATTAAATTACTCATGGCCCCAGACCGTCAAGCCTTAAAGCAAAAACTATTCACACTGATCCAGCCTCTACAAAAAGCCAAGCGGGGTGCCCCCCTCACCAACCGTACTTTACCGGCAAATACTTCCAACCAAATCGAAGCCCTAGTAACGGCGATCGAAGCCCTCAATCCTAACTTGTCACCGTTGTTATACTCACCCCAATTACTAGATGGCAATTGGTTACTAAACTATTCCACTGCTAGGGAAATTAGATCCCTAGATAAGCTGCCCCTAGGACTAAAAGTTGGCCGTATTTATCAAATCATTAACGTCCCCAATCAATCGTTTCTAAATCAAGCTTTTGTTTACCATCCCCTCGGCCTGGCTAAGGGTTATGTCAAAGTGACAGCAAAGTTTGAGATTGCCAAACCGACTGGGGCAGTGTTGCCCGATAAACGCATCAATGTGGAATTTCTCGAAAGGATAATTTCTGTGCAAAAACTAATGGGTGTGCCTACCCCCAAGTTAGATCCAGCCAAAGTTGTGCCAGCCCGATCGCCGGAGGGAAGAATTCCCTTCTTAGAAATCACCTATCTTGATGAGGATTTGAGAATCGGCAGGGGTGGCGAAGGTAGCCTATTTGTTTTGTCAAAAGTGGACCAGGTTACTCCATAGCATTGACTTATGATTGGGAGCAGGTACCAATGAAAACTAAGTTGGCAATGATATTAGTTTTTAACTGTTTATTTTCCGTCTTCATTAATCCTGGTATGCGGGCAGAAGAAAGCATCAACGCCGCCGATTGTAGCTTTAATGGTTACCCCCTCTACGGCAAAATTCAATTAGTTGATTCTTTTCCCGATCTCACAGTGCAGGTGGTCAATGCCTTTCCCAATCTTAAGGTACAACTAGTAGAGAGTTTCCCCAATCAATGTGGGCTATGGCAAATTGTGACCTCCTTTCCCGATACCAAAATTAAAATTGTTGAATCATTTCCCGACGTTAAAATTCAGTACGTGGATAGTTTTCCTGGGCTGCCGTAGCGCCCATTGCTTTAAATGTTTTTCGGGCATAGCAATAACAAAAGAAAGTTTTTTATTCCCTTTAATAGGATTAGGCACAGATTAGTCTAGCAACGCCGCTCCATGCCAATCAATATGCTCACCCATCAAACTGGAAATGAAGTAATAGCTGTGGTCGTAGCCCGGTTGCAACCGGAGGGTGAGGGGATGGTTAGCTGCTTCGCAAGCCGCTTGGAGTAACTCTGGCCGCAGTTGGGTGGTGAGGAACTGATCGGCGTCCCCATAGTCCACCAAAAGGGGTAGCCGCTCCGGGGCGGATTGAATCAAAGCACAGGTATCCCACGGTTGCCAGCTCAACTGGTCATCCCCTAAATAAGCTTGGAAAGCTTTTTGTCCCCAAGGTACTTTGCTGGGGGCAACAACCGGGGCAAAGGCTGAAACACTGCGATAACGACCAGGATTACGCAGGGCAATGACCAGGGCACCATGACCCCCCATGGAATGGCCAAAAATACTCCGGGCATTGGTGGCGGGAAAATTATTCTCAACCCATGTAGGCAGTTCTTGCACCACATAATCATACATACGGTAATGGGCGGCCCAGGGCGGTTGGGTGGCATTGAGATAGAAGCTGGCCCCCATACCCAAGTCATAATCTTCAGAGTCAACTATGCCCTCACCCCGGGGACTGGTGTCCGGTGCCACAACAATTAGTCCATACTTTGCGGCGTGTTGCTGTAAACCCGCTTTGGTGATGGCATTTTGTTCCGTGCAGGTGAGGCCAGACAGCCAGTACAAAACTGGGCAACGTTGGTTGCTGGCCTGGGGCGGCAGATAAATACCAACGTTCATGGCGCAATTGAGCACAGCACTGTGATGGCGGTAAACGCTCTGCCAACCCCCGAAGCTAGCGTGGTGTTCTAATCGTTCCATGGGTTGAATTAATAATGAATAACACTGCGAATTGATTTGCCTTCGTGCATGAGGTCAAAGGCTTGATTAATCTCGCTGAGGGTCATGGTGTGGGTGACAAAGGGGGCCAGTTCAATCTCCCCCCGCATGGATTGTTCCACCATCCCCGGCAGTTGGGAACGGCCTTTAACACCACCAAAAGCTGTGCCCATCCATCTGCGACCGGTGACAAGCTGGAATGGTCTGGTGGAAATTTCTTGGCCAGCCCCCGCCACGCCAATGATCACCGATTGCCCCCAACCCCGGTGGGCACATTCCAGGGCAGAACGCATTACCTCCACATTGCCAATGCATTCAAAGGAGTGGTCCACTCCCCAGCCGGTCATCTCGACAATGACTTGCTGAACGGGTTGGTCATGGTCCTTTGGATTAATACAGTCGGTGGCCCCCATCTGTTTGGCAAGCTCAAATTTGGCTGGGTTGGTGTCGATGGCAATGATGCGGCCAGCTTTAGCCTGTCTGGCCCCCTGCACCACCGCAAGGCCGATGCCCCCCAGGCCGAATACCGCCACTGAGTCCCCCGGTTGCACTTTGGCAGTATTGTGTACAGCACCAATGCCCGTGGTGACGCCACACCCCAGGAGGCAAACGTGTTCGTGGTTAGCCTCAGAATTAATTTTGGCCAGGGAAACTTCGGCAACGACGGTATATTCACTAAACGTACTACAACCCATGTAATGGTAGAGGGGTTGGCCGTTGTAGGAAAAGCGACTTGTACCGTCCGGCATGACCCCTTTCCCCTGGGTGGCCCGCACTGAAACGCACAGATTGGTTTTGCCAGAACGACAAAATAAACACTCCCCACATTCGGCCGTGTAGAGGGGAATAACGTGGTCTCCCGGTTGAACACTGGTTACCCCTGCCCCTACTTCAACCACAATTCCTGCCCCCTCATGGCCCAGCACCACAGGGAAAAGTCCTTCTGGATCATCGCCGCTGAGGGTAAATGCGTCCGTGTGGCAGACTCCGGTATGGGTGATCTTAACCAGGACTTCCCCTTGCTTAGGTGGGGCCACATCTATTTCTACGATTTGCAAGGGTTGGCCCACTTCAAAGGCAACGGCGGCGCGGGATTTCATAGCAGATCCTTAACGTTGAAGGGAATAACGGGTGCGGCAGGATTCGAACCTGCGACCGTCCGCTTAGAAGGCGGATGCTCTATCCACTGAGCTACGCACCCAGGCTTGCTACTGAAAACTATTCTCCCATATTTTTTGAGGCTAAGGTTTCACCGTTGCAGGCAGGTTCCCAACCTTGTGTCAAAATGGTTAACGGCCGGATTTTAGCCGCCCCCGATGGAATGCCAAAACTTGGTTGATCTTGGCGGAGTTCAATTACCCTGGCCAAGTTTGATTTCTGGTCCCACGGAATCTAAAAGTTTTAATTATTTTTTATTTTTGTCCCTTTGCCCATGACTGCCACCCTTGCCGCTCCCAGCAAAACCCGCCGTGTTGTTTTTCCTTTTACGGCGATCGTTGGTCAAGATGAAATGAAGTTGGCTCTGTTGCTCAATGTCATTGATCCCAAAATTGGCGGTGTAATGATCATGGGCGATCGGGGCACTGGGAAATCCACCACCATTAGGGCCTTGGCGGATTTGTTACCGGAAATTGAAGTGGTGGCCAATGATCCTTTTAACTCTTCCCCCCATGATCCGGAAATGATGAGTGAGGAAGTACGCATCCGGGTGGATAGCCAAGAGCCCCTGGCCATTGTTAAAAAGAAAGTCACCATGGTGGACTTACCCCTAGGCGCAACGGAGGACCGGGTGTGTGGCACCATCGACATTGAAAAAGCTCTTTCAGAAGGGGTTAAGGCCTTTGAACCGGGTCTATTGGCTAAGGCCAACCGGGGCATTTTGTATGTGGATGAAGTCAACCTCTTGGACGATCACCTAGTGGATGTGTTGTTGGACTCCGCCGCTGGGGGCTGGAATACGGTGGAGCGGGAAGGTATTTCCATTCGCCATCCGGCCCGATTTGTCTTGGTTGGTTCCGGTAACCCTGAGGAAGGGGAATTGCGACCTCAATTATTAGACCGATTTGGTATGCACGCTGAAATTCGCACTGTGAGGGAACCGGCCCTGCGGGTAAAAATTGTGGAGCAACGGACGGAATTTGACCAAAATCCCCAGCCCTTCTGTGACCATTATCAAACGGAACAGGAAGCGTTGCAGGCAAAAATTGTTAACGCCCAAACTCGGCTTCCCCAGGTGACCATTGATTATGACTACCGGGTGAAGGTGTCTGAAGTTTGCGCCGAGCTAGATGTGGATGGATTACGGGGGGACATTGTTACCAACCGGGCCGCCAAGGCGATCGCCGCTTTTGAGGGGCGCACTGAAGTAACCGTAGATGACATCAGCCGGGTGATTGTACTTTGTTTGCGCCATCGTTTACGGAAAGATCCCCTAGAGTCCATTGATTCTGGCAGTAAGGTGGAAAAGGTATTTAAACGGGTTTTTGGCATTGTCGATGAAGTTTAGGTTTTTTGCCATTCCCCCTTTAGTTTTTGCTGGGTAAGTGAGGGTAAACATTGGTGAAACCGTCCCTTCCTAGGAATTTCCCCTCATCAAGGGGGCTGGGGGATAGGGGGTAAAACCTATGCTTAGTTTAATTACATCTATCTAGTTAATCCATGGCTGTACATTCTGAACCCGATTGGCTCTGGCGGGGGACGGCGGAAATTTTTCCCCACAATGCTGATTCCCACAACTCCTTGGAAAATTTGGGGGTTTTAATCCAGGGCGATCGCCCTTTGCGGATCAAGCTGGGCATTGATCCCACGGGCACGGACATTCACCTCGGCCATAGCATTCCCTTTCGCAAATTGCGGGCTTTTCAGGATGCGGGCCACACAGCGGTGGTAATTATTGGCGATTTCACGGCCCAAATTGGTGATCCGACTGGAAAATCGGAGGTGCGGAAACAGTTAACGGCGGATCAGGTGAAGCGTAATGCGGAAAGTTACCTGGCTCAGTTGCGCCCCATTTTAGATTTTGATACCCCTGGAAGGTTGGAAATCCGCTACAACTCGGAGTGGTTGTCCCAATTGGATTTATCCCAAATCTTAGAGTTGCTGGCCAAGATGACGGTGGGGCAAATGTTGGCCAAGGAGGGGTTTGCGGAACGTTTCCAAAAGGAAAATCCCATCTTTTTACATGAATTTCTTTACCCTTTAATGCAGGGCTATGACTCCGTAGCAGTGCAAGCTGATGTGGAATTGGGTGGCACAGATCAAAAGTTTAATATTGCAGTCGGTCGGGACTTACAAAGACATTTTGGCTTGAAGCCCCAGTTCGGTTTGCTATTGCCAATTTTGTTGGGGACAGACGGACAACAAAAAATGTCTAAGTCCCTGAACAATTATGTGGGCTTACAGGAAGATGCCTTGTCCATGTATTCCAAGCTAGAAAAAACCCCCGATCGCCTTTTGGGGGAATACTTTGAGTTGCTGACTAAGTTAGATCTGGGTCAACTACCAGATAATCCGAGGGAGTGCCAAAAACTTTTAGCCAAAGAAGTTACCAGTCAGTTTCATGGAATGGAAGGGGCGATCGCCGCCCAGGAAACAGCGGAGGCCATTGTTACCCAGGGGAAAGCGGGCAATACGGACAGTGTGCCGGAATTTTGCCTAGGGGAAGTTACCTTTCCGGTTAAATTGGCCTATCTCCTTAGTGCCACCGGCCTATGCCCCAGTAGTAGTGAGGGTCGGCGTCAAATTAAGGGAGGAGCCGTGCGTTTAGATGGCGATCGCCAGTCAGATGTTAACCAGGAATACCAACAACCGCAGGATTTAGACGGCAAAGTACTCCAGGTAGGCAAGAAAAAATTTATTCGCTTCACGGTGAATTAGTAGTTAAAATAGTAGATTGTGACTACTCTCTCCGTCGGCGATCGAGGTAGAATTGAGCCGAGCTGATTAGACCGGTCAATCCTGACCATTCCTGCCCGATTCATCAAGATTCAACCAATTGCTGCCCAACCTTAGAATTTAGGTCATCGCCCCCATGAACAATTTTGTTTTAATGGCCACCGTCATTCGGGAGCCGGAATTGCGCTTTACCAAAGAAAATCAAACCCCCGTCTGTGAATTCCTAGTGGAGTTCCCCGGTATAAGGGATGATTCCCCCAAGGAAAGTTTGAAAGTGGTTGGTTGGGGCAATTTGGCCAACACCATTAAAGAAACCTACCACCCAGGCGATCGCCTAATTATCGAAGGGCGCTTGGGCATGAACATGGTGGAGCGGCAGGAAGGCTTTAAGGAAAAACGGGCTGAGCTGACTGCCTCCCGCATTAGTTTGCTGGATAGCGGCAACGCCACCGCGCCTGGGCCATTATCCCCCCCCTTAGATGAGTTTGAGCCTGTCGATGCCAACGGCGGTACTGACGATATTCCCTTTTAACAAAAATGCCGTAGAATTCCCCTTCCTCCCTTGCAGAGAAGGGTAGTTCACGTTAGCTATGCTCAGTCAGATTTTTTTGTTAACCCTAAAATTTTCACAATGGCGGATTCCCTTCCCGATTTAGCTGATCTCAATCCCTTACCGTTTCTAACTGAGGCGGGGGAAATTGATCCGAGCTACGAAAAACGTATTGGGGTTTACGCCATTTTTGACCAGCATCAGACCCTGCAGTACGTGGGCTATTCCCGTAATCTAGCCATTAGCCTACTGCAGCATTTAGTGCGCCAACCGGAGCATTGCCATGGGCTCAAGGTACACACCATCGACCACCCCGATCGCCAACTATTAGTTCAAATTCAAAACCATTGGCTAACTGGACAAAATCCCCCTGGAAATGGTGATAGCCAGAAAATTTGGGCTGAATCCATCAACGTCCGGGATTATTGGACTCCGGAAGAGGCCGCTGCCGTTGCGGTCAGTGAACCAGGGGATACTCCCAAGCTCCTGAAAAAAATTGCCCGTAGGCTAGAGACTGAAGTATTGGCCAAACTGGAAGCCAGGGGCGTGGGGCAACCAATTCGCTTCAATCCTAAACTCAAAGAACAAGGGCTGTTGGACGTCACATAGGATTCAAGCTATAACCGTCCATTAAAATGAAGGGAATCCAAGAATTGTGTCGATGTGGCTAAATTTTCTGGGGTTATTGCCCTCGACGGTTTTGACCCTGCTGTTGATCGCCATTGCGTTTTTGAGGTTCTATGACCAAACCGACTTTGAATTCCTCGGACTTGTTGCCAACCCCCGGGGGTGGAGCAATGGACTCACCGTGGCGGCCCTCTTGGCTACACTGGCTAATTTCGGCGTTGAGTGGAACCCTCGAAATCGAGAAGCAAATCGCTTGGCTCAAGAAGAGCAACGAAGAGCGGAAGATCTTGCACGAGCAGGGGATGAAAGAGCTGAGGAAAGGCAACGCAGAGCTAGAGCAGAAGATATACAACTCGCCGAACTAGAATCGAAACTCGATGCCGTATTGCCGAAATCCAGTTTCAGCTTGACCCCTCCGAATCCAACCGACGAAGCTTAAGAATTGCCTTAGCAGTATTGGCAGAATTATGGAGATTTGTTTTAACTTTCGGTTGATCAACAGCGATCGCCTTTGCGGTGGCGGCCCGTCTAGAGTCGGAAATTTTGCCGACAATAATGTTCTAACCTACATTCCGCAGGCTCTACCAATAGTTACTAAATTTTCGGGAAAACACTACAGATAGCGTAGTTTTCTAGTATTGATTGACTGGGAGTCAAGAGGCAAACCCCGAAATAGGCTTGCCGTCGTACTCGATTTCAGACGAAGGTGTACTACGTGCGGAATGTAGGTTCTAAATAGGTCAAGCTATCCCACTTCCGTCAGTCTAGGCAAATGAGTAGTGAAATTTATTCCATAAATTTACTAAATATTTTAATCTATCAAGGTCATTAACCTTGTTAAAGAGCTTAGCTAATTCTGCTAAAAGGTGGGCAATTGGAAACACTTTGAGCTATTTTTTGATAAGACTTATTACGTTAAGTACGAACATCACAAATCTAAGATTATTCAACCAGGTCTTCCAACCTTTTTTTGCCTTCCATTGCTCATGATTTTGATGAGATTTTGATATGGCATTCACTGTCGGATTAAAATCCTCATCATAAAGGCAAATCATGCAATATGCACACATCACTAATTCCCACCATTTTTGGATTTGCTCATGATGAGTTACCCTAAAATCTGCCCATCCTAATTTACTTTTGCATTGCCTAAATCCATATTCCATCCATGCCTTGGCATTGTCTGCTTAGGGAGTGAGAGCTAGAATTGTTACGCAGTATAAGGTTGAAAAAAATGAACTGTATCTATTGTGAAAGTGAACGGGTAGTGAAAAATGGAAGAAAGAAGCTGAAGACGAGACA
>NZ_JADEWJ010000381.1:0-2668 GCF_015207725.1 Synechocystis sp. LEGE 06083 | reverse complement strand
AGGTAGTGGAGATCATCGGCTGGCCAAACTTGGCAGATGTGTTTACGAAAGTTTACATATCTTGACGCTTATTTTAAGATAACCTTTCGTGAACTAAAAATGTCGATTCTGGGTTTTTGGGGCGATCGCTGCCCTTGACTAAATTTTGTTCTACTTTTGCTTTGATGCCGGAGCAAAAAAAGATCCCCGGACTCGGGCTGGCTGTGTTAGGCTAAGGGTAAGGATTTGCAATCAATTACAAAGAGCTCTCCAGGGTCTAGGTTTTGTCTAATCCCCGGTTTTTATGCGTGGAATCGTACTCATTAGTACTATATCTGCGCCCCTGGCGATCGGGACAGTGGGAGATTCTAGAGAAAAATAACATTGATTCCAGGGTGTTGAGCAAGGGAGAAGGATTACGGAGTCCTCGAAACATTGCCCCCGGGTCAGGAACCAAAGAAATGTGCTTCCCTCGGAGTTGGTCTTGGGTGGGATGGCAGATCATGACAACCAAATTAATCACAATAGTTAATGTTTTTGAGGGACACTATGGTTTTGAAGATATTGTTAGTGGCATCGGCATACATTCTGACAATTTACGGGGGTTTGTTACTCCTTAAATATGTCATTGATCATCAAACTAACAAGCTACAACCCTAGTTTGATTTTAGGTTTAATCCTAAGTTGTCTTAGGGGTAGTGGTAGTTGTTTTGGCCAGGGCAAAGGTTTGGTTTTCTCCTCTGTGGGGGAATTCAAACTTTGCTCTCTCAGTCGTCATATTAAGTTTGTTTGAACTCACAGGGGAATTAGCTGGAAGCACTGGTGTAAAACCGCAGGGCAAACTGCCAAAAATAATGGGAAAGGGCCAACAAGGCGATCGCCAATCCGGCTGTTGCCAGTAGCCAAATCGGTTCTAGGCGACCCAACATAGCCTCTGCAGGCACAGTGGTCAAAAAGGCGATGGGAATAACAAAAGTGAAAAAGATGCGGTAAATGGCGGGATAGGCCACCATGGGATAACGGCCAGCTTCAAGAAATCCCTTCAATACTTCAGTGACATTATAAATTTTGACAAACCAAATGCTAGTGGCCCCCAGCATAAACCAGATGCTGTAGAGGATAATGCCCCCCAACCCAAGGAGCATAGCCCCCAGCAGTAAATCCTCGCCTTGGAGATTTAAGGTTACCCCGGCATAGATAATTAGCCCCAGCCCAAAACAAATATCCGGTACGCCCCAGGGAGACAGTTGCCGGAGGGAAAGCCAAAACTGACTGCTGATCGGTTTCAACAGCACAAAATCTAGGGTGCCTTGCTCCACGTAACGGACAATGCGGTTCAGGTTGGGAATAAAGAGGGTGGCCGCTAACCCCTGGAGAATGGTGAACATTCCCAGCACCACCAGGGCCGATTGCCAATTCCAGCCCGCAAAGCTATAACCAGTGCGATAGAACAAGAACAGGCTGAATAAACTGCCTCCCAAATTCACCACACTGCCCACGCTGGCAATGACAAAGTTAAGGCGATACTCCAACTCAGCGGCGATCGCCGTTTGCCAAAATAGACCTAAAACGCGGCGGTAGGTAGAAAAATTGATCACGGGTCACAAGGTAGAAGAATCATTCTGGGGTTGCAGTTAACCCTTGCCAAAACCTTTGCCCTTATTCTCCGACGGTAAACTTAGACAGTGATTAATTTGTTCGCGAATTTTGTCGTGGTCTAGGTTTTGGCCAATCAGCACCAATTGATTGGACTTTTCCCCGTTCCATTGGTCATCTTCGAGGCTAAAACGTTTGCCACTAAGGTGAAAAATATGTCGTTTCGGACTTTCGTTAAACCAAAGAATCCCCTTAGCGCGGAAAATGTTGGGGGTCAATTGGTTATCGAGAAAATACTGGAACTTACGGATGGAAAAAGGCTGGTCACTGCGGAAAGAAAGGGAGGTAAAACCATCCATTTCTAAGTGGTCACTGCTGTACTTTTTCCCATGGCCGTGGTCATGGTGATGATGATCGTGGCCGTGATGACTATGGTCATGGCTGGGATCCTGACAATCGGGGGCACAATCATGGTCATGATCATGGCTATGGTCGTGGTCTTCAGGGGCATACTTATCCGATTCAAACAGACCGACGCTGAGAATGAGGGGTAGGGGCACTTCAGCTTTTTTGCTCCGTAAAATTCTCGCCCCCGTTTTTAGATCCCGCAGGCGCACTTCCAGGGCATCCACCTCCGCTTCATCCACTAAATCGGTTTTATTGAGAACGATAATGTCCCCGTAGGTAATCTGACTTTGGGCGGCCTGGCTGTTGAATAAATCTAAGCTGAAATTTTCGCAGTCCACCATGGTGACAATGGAATCCAGCCTGGTCATGTCCCGCAGTTCAGTGCCCAAAAAGGTCAAAGCCACGGGCAATGGATCCGCTAATCCGGTGGTTTCTACCACCAAATAATCAATTTTCTGTTCCCGCTCTAGAACTTTGTAAACCGCTTCAATTAAATCCTCGTTAATGGTGCAACAGACACAACCATTGCTCAATTCCACCATGTTTTCGTCACTGGCAATGACCAATTCATTATCAATGCCAATTTCACCAAATTCGTTCACCAACACGGCGGTTTTGAGACCCTGTTGATTGCTCAAAATATAGTTCAAAAGAGTGGTTTTACCACTGCCCAAAAAGCCAGTGA